>QNBZ01000021.1 GCA_003644295.1 Planctomycetota bacterium | reverse complement strand
CTGTTCGGAATATACTACACCGGTTGGATTACAGGGTGAGTTGAGTATGAGCAGCTTGGTTTTGGCGGTTATGGCCCGAGTAATTTTTTCGACAGGCAGTTCAAAGTCCGGATAGCTGTCGATAAAAACGCATTCGCCACCCAACATATTGACTAAGTGTTTGTACATCACGAAATATGGGTCGGGTATAATCACTTCATCACCGGGATTGATAAGCACCATAAACGCCAGTAATAACCCCCCGCTGACTCCGCTGGTAACCAGTACCGCTGGATTTTCCCAGCCGAACTCATTTTTGATATGCTCAGTGATTTTTTCTTTCAGCAGCCCATCGCCCGCCGTTTGCGAATACTTGTTCGCCCCCGCTTTGATTGCTTTTATTGCTTCGTTTTTGAGCTTTTCCGGTACATCGAAATCCGGCTGACCAATTGAGAAATTGACGGGGTTTTCCAGCGACGCCGCCAGCGCAAAGACCTTGCGAATCCCACTGGAATCGATTTTAGTCGTTCTGTTTGCAAGAATTCTCTTCATTTGCCGACATCATAACCAGGCATCCCCAATAATCAATAGTTATTTATCACCTAAACAACCCCGCAATAAATCGGTGAGCCAAACAAATTACATTGCCATTCCGCCATCGACGCACAACACCTGGCCGGTAATGTAGCCGGCTTGGTCACTTGCAAAAAACGCCACCGCTTTGGCGACGTCGTCAACACCACCAAATCTTCGCACAGGAATAATCTGCTTGGCGGCGGCCTTGACAGCATCCGAAAGAACGTCTGTCATTTCCGTCATAATAAAGCCCGGTGCAATACAATTGACGGTAATGTTCTTTTTGCCGACTTCCCGCGCCACCGACTTTGCCATTCCAATAAGACCGGCCTTGCTGGCAGCGTAGTTGCTCGAACCGGCTTGGCCCATCACGCCCGCAACCGAGCTTATGTTTATTATACGACCAAACCTGTTTCTAACCATTGACCTTAACGCTATCGTAGTAGCCATAAAAGCCGCACGGAGATTCACACTGATAACACTGTCAAAATCCTCCTGCTTCATCTGCATCATCAGCTTATCCCGCGTGATGCCGGCATTGTTGACCAGAATACCTATGCCGCTGTGTTCAGAAGCTAAAGATTCGAGCGCTTCTGTCAGCGCAGCGGTATCGGTAATATCAACACGTCTGGTAATAACATCAAAGCCCGCTTCTTTGGCAGTATTTTCAAGTTCACCTAATTGCTCATCATTTATGTCAAGCCCTGCGACAATACGTCCCTGCCTGAGCAGTTCAAGAACGATTGCCCGACCTATCCCCCTTGCGGCACCTGTTACTACGGCAAGTCTCTTTTCTGACATATTCTGACCTCCAAATAAACCCCCAACATAAAGTTGGGGGCTAAATAACCAACCCCGCCCACAGGTGGCGGGGCTAAATAACTATCTGATTGCTTATGTTGATAACCTTTGTTTTTCTGCTGATTCTTCGCATAAGTCCGGTCAGGACTCTTCCCGGGCCAATCTCATAAAACTTTTCAACACCATCGGCCAGCAACCGTTCCATACATTTTTGCCAAAGAATCGGGCAAGTCAACTGCTTTATCAGCCCTTCTGCAATTTTTTCAGCGCTCTGATAGTAGTCGGCACTGATATTGGCAATGGTCCTGACATCAGAAGGCGGCGCAATTTCGCAATTCTGCAACGCCCTTTCGAGAGCTTGCGCAGCAGTTGACATCATCTTTGTGTGAAAAGCGCCCGCCACCTCCAGCCGAACAGCTTTTATAGCGCCGTACTTCTCGGCCAACTCTTCGGCACGCCCACACGCAGTTTTGCTGCCGCTTATTACAGTCTGTCCCGGGCAGTTGAAATTTACGGCCTGTAAAAGTTCGCCCTGGCCAGCTTCACTGCAAAGCTGATTTACTTTTTCCTCATCAAGCCCAATGATACTAACCATTGCCCCATCGGTAGCTTCGGCAGCGGCCTGCATCGCTTGGCCGCGTTTGGCGACAAGAACAAGTGCATCCTTAAAATTAATCACTCCTGCAGCATACAAGGCAGTGTATTCGCCTAAACTAAGACCTGCTGTTATATCCGGCTTTATATCACGGGTAGCTGGTTCACTTCTGAGTACCTCTAATATGGCGACGGAAGTTACGAAAATCGCAGGCTGCGAAATCGCTGTGGTATTTAGTTGTTCTGCGGGTCCCTCGAAACAAAGTTTGCTCAAATCGAAGCCAACAATATCATTTGCCTTTTCGAAAATCTCTGTCGCTGCGGGGAATTGCTCTGCAATTTCCCTGCCCATTCCTACGGTCTGGGCGCCCTGTCCCGGAAATAAAAAAGCCGTCTTCATAATTCGTGTATCGTATTGCGCCACTTAAAATTGAATTACATTTGCTCCCCACGTCAGGCCTGCACCAAAAGCCACGAAAATTACGATATCTCCCCGCTTGATTTTCCCCTCTCGTGCACACCCGTCAAAAGCGATTGGTACCGAAGCAGCCGAAGTATTACCATACTCGGCAATATTTAGATAGACTTTTTCATCCGGCAGGTTCAGCCGTTTTGCTGCCGACTCAATAATCCTTGCGTTCATCTGGTGCGAAATAACCATCGCAATATCGTCATTAGTCAATCCACAATGCTCCATACAATCGGTAACAGCTTCAACTATCCGCCGAACCGCCTGTTGGTATACTTCTCTGCCCTTGATTTCCATATAGATTTTATTCGGTTCGTCCAGTTTTTTGTCCGCTGGGTAGCGAGAACCATAGGCCTGGCAATTCAACGCTTCCCAGCGTTCTCCATCTGAAAACATAGTACTGTACATAATACCTTTGCGTCCGTCGTCGGTTCGCTCAAGCACTACCGCTCCTGCGCCGTCCCCGAAAAGGATGCAACTGGTTCTATCCTGCCAGTTGGTAATCTTTGTCAAAGTTTCAGCGCCTATTACAAGAGCATTGTTCAGCCGACCGCTTTCTATGTACTGCTGTACGATTGACAGGCCGTACACAAAACCGCTACAGGCAGCAGCCAAATCGAACACCCATGCTTTCTTTGCTCCAAGAGAGCGCTGTACAAAGGATGCCGTCGATGGGAATACCATCTCCGGCGTGATAGTGCCGACAATAATAAGGTCAAGCTTCTTTGCGTCGAGTTTTGCTTCTGCCAAGGCTCTTTTCGCCGCTTCGGTAGCTAAAGAAGCCGTGGTTTCGCTGTCGGAGGCGATGTGGCGTCTCTTAATGCCTGTGCGAGTTGTAATCCACTCATCCGAGGTATCCACCATTTTTGCCAAGTTATCATTGGTTAAAATTTTCTCCGGCGCATAAGAGCCGTAACCGGTAATAACCGCACGATATGCCGGAGCCCGGTCATTAGTCAGCTTGTTCATCGATTGTCCTTATAGAAGTTTTGGATAGGTACTCAATAATTCTGTCGTTTATTTTTTCTGTGTGGTATTTTTTGGAAGCCAAAATGGCATTCTTTATGGTTCTGCTTTTGCTTGAGCCGTGACATATCATTGCTGTGCCGTTAATGCCTAACAAAAGCGCTCCTCCATATTCGTTGTAGTCATACTTCTTGTAAATCCTCATCATCACCGGCTTGAACTTCATAGCAAGCCGCAACTTCTCTGCCATAAGCTCGTGTTTTATCGCCTTGAACAGGCCGTCAACAAGCCCTTCGGTAAGTTTCAAGATTACATTTCCGACGAATCCATCACAGACCACAACGTCGCAAACCCCTCTGAATATGTCTCTGCCTTCGATGTTGCCGACAAAGTTTATATTCTTATCTGATTTTATCAACTCACGCGCCTTTTTAACAACCTCATTGCCCTTGGCGTCCTCTGAGCCAATGCTCATAAGGCCAACCTTCGGATTTTCAATCCCAAGCAAATTTTTTGAATAAACGCCGGCCATAACAGCGTATTGATAAAGGTTTATCGGCTTACAAGCGATGTTCGCCCCCACATCACATATCGTTACCGGGCCCTCAAAGGTAGGAAACACCACCGCTATACCAGGCCGATTGACGCTGGGCAGGTTTCTCATTCTCATCTGGAATGCCGCAACGCAGGCGCCGGTGTTGCCTGCTGAAATCACAGCGTCCGCCCTGCCCCTTTTAGCAAGCTTGGCCATAACGGCGATGGAGCTTTTGACTTTTTTCCGCAGTGTCTCTATCGGCGGCTCGTCCATCCCAATTATATCGGGAGCATCAACCACAGATAATTGATTATTGATTATTGTATATTGATTATTTTCAATCGGTGTTTTTTTGTTCTTTTTGATAGGCAATTTTAAGTTATCAATAACCAATTCTTTTGGCCCGACGAGTATCAGTTCGTCATCTTCATCGAGCAACCCGATGGACTCTAACGCACCTGATATGATTTCGTCCGGCGCATTGTCGCCTCCCATTGCGTCAATTGCGATTCGCATTATTTGGATGCTCTCTCCTTGCCAAGCTTTAATGTTATATCCGGATTAACATAACCACAATTTTCACACGCTGTATGTGGCAGCTTTGCGTGGTCGCACCGGGGACAAACCGAATAGTTCTCTGCTTTTAGCCGGTGATGACTGCGGCGAGTCCGTGTTCTGCTTTTGCTGGTTTTTTTTGTAGGTAACATTAGCAATTACTCCATAATGCCGCTCAAAACGGCTCAATACGCATAATCTAAATACCAAAAACCGCCTAAATAGTTGACCATAGCTACTTTGTCAAGTGAAATTATTCAACCCTGAAAACCAGAATGCGGATTGTCATAATGCGAAGTTAAAATGAGTCGGTTGTTTTATTCACCAATCCTCATATAAAGGCGGCGGGCGGATTCGAACCGCCGAATAACGGTTTTGCAAACCGTCGCCTTAGGCCACTTGGCTACGCCGCCAACTTCTTCGTCCACAAGCAGTCTCTACGGGCCGCTCACTTTACATCTAACACGATAGTATTGCAAGAAAATTAGGAGCAAGAAAGCATATATCATTGTTAGGACTGCAAATCATTTTGTTTGAGCCAGTCGGTGAATTTTTTCAGGCCATATTCGATAGTTGTTGTCGGATTATACCCCAAATCTTGGATGGCCCTGGTAATGTCGGCGTAAGTGCGTTCGACATCGCCGGGCTGAGGAGGAAGATACTTCCTAACCGCCTTTTTACCAAGCGCCTTTTCGATTTCGACAATCAAATCGTTGACGCTTATCGGCGTTGCCTCGCCGAGATTATAGATGTTGGAGCCGCTGCATTTTTCCATCGCTGCAACTATACCGTCAATAATATCATCGATATACGTGAAGTCCCGCATCATAGAACCATCGCCGAAGACCGGTATCGGTTTGCCCTGTTCGATGAGTTTTGCAAATTTGTGAATGGCCAGGTCAGGCCTTTGCCGAGGGCCATAAACCGTGAAAAAACGCAGGCAGGTTATCGACATCCTGTAAAGATGATAATAAGTATGGCAGATAAGCTCACAGGCCTTTTTGGTCGCTGCATAGGGCGAGATTGGAAAATCAACGCTGTCTCCTTCAGAAAATGGGATTTTTTTGTTGTTTCCATAGACGCTTGAGCTTGAGCCGAAAATGAATTTTTTTACGCTGTGCTTCCTGGCGGCTTCGAGCAGAACCATAGTTCCGTTTATATTGACGTCGGCGTAGAGCAAGGGCTTTTCGATAGAAGGCCTGACGCCTGCCCTTGCGGCCAAGTGTATGATTATTTCAATATCGTCTGCAACGGCCTTATCCATAGCAGCGATGTCGCGAATGTCGGCTTCAACAAGCTGGAAATTCCTGTCTTTAAGGCACTCGGCAATGTTGCGACGTTTGATTTTGGGGTCGTAAAAATCGTCGAAATTATCAAGCCCAACTACATTCCAGCCATCCGCAAGAAGTCGCTGGCATAAATGTGAACCAATGAAGCCGGCTGCACCGGTAACAAGCGTTTTCATACTTTATCCTTATGCGCAATAAATAATGACTGCTCCGATGGCCAAAGTGATTATAGCAAGGACTCGAAGCAGCAATACCGATTGTTTCTGCCACCAGCCGATATAGGATTTGAGCTTCTCAAGGCGAATTATAAATATCAATAATCCCCCGATTATGAAAAGAACCCCAAAGGCGCCTATTACTTTTGGTTTGCTGCATTTGGTAGCGGCGAGTAAGAAAACAATCGCTAATACAAATCTTATCAATCCTGCAAAGTATAAGCGTTTGCCCTGTTTGAAGAAATCCATCAGCCACTTCATAACGTCCGGCTTTAGAAAATACACAATCGCAATAACGACAAAAACTATTCCCAAACTTCTAATAACAATGTTCATAAGTTCGCCCTTTATTTTCTGCCAACACTGTGATATTCAATTCCCGCTTTTTTAACAACATTGGGGTCGTAGAGGTTTCTTCCATCGAAGATAAGAGGTCTTTTCAGCTTCGTTTTAATAACTTCAAAATCCGGATTTCTGAATTCCTGCCAGTCGGTAAATATAACGAGGGCATCTGCGTTGTCAAGCGCTTCGTATCCGTTCCGGAAGGTTTCAATTCTACCATCCAAGGCAGTTGATGCTGCCGGTGCCGCTTCAGGGTCATAGGCCTTTACCTTCATCCCGGAATCAAGCAGCTTCTTTATGCAGTAAATTGCCGGTGATTCTCTGACGTCATCTGTCTTTGCCTTGAAAGCAAGTCCCCAGACAGCTAATACGGTTTTGTTCTCCCGTCCGGCAAAATGGGCTTTAATGCGTTTTACGAATCTTTCCTGTGCATTTGTATTTGCCTGCTGTACGGATTTAGCTATTGTCATTTCAACTCCGTATTCGGCGCCGGTATGAATCAACGCCCGAATGTCTTTGGGAAAACAACTGCCGCCAAAGCCAACGCCGGGAAACAAAAATGCCCGTCCGATGCGTGAGTCGCTGCCGATGCCGCCTCTGACCTGCTCGACATCTGCGCCGGTTTTTTCGCACAGTTCAGCGATTTCGTTCATAAACGAGATTCTCGTTGCCAGCATAGTATTGGCTGCGTACTTTGTCATTTCGGCTGAAACGGGGTCCATAAACAGTATGCGATTTGCCTTTCGCATAAATGGGCTGTAAAGCTGCTTCATTATCTCCATAACGGCTGGATTAGTTGTGCCGATGATTATTCTGTCGGGACGCATAAAATCCTCAACGGCGGCGCCTTCTTTTAGAAACTCCGGATTACTGACATAATCAAACGGCGTTTGCGTTTTGGATTTTATAATGTCCGTTACCTTTTTGTGTGTACCTACCGGCACGGTGCTTTTTGTTGCGATAATTCTGTATTCGTTGAGATTTTCACCGATGTCGGAGGCGACCGAAAGTATCGCTGATATATCTGCCGAGCCGTCCGGCAATGAAGGCGTGCCAACAGCAAGAAAGATGATGAGAGAATTATCCACGCCGGATTTCAGCTCGGTTGTGAAGCGCAGCCGACCAAGCTTTTCGTTGCGTTTGACTATTTCGGTCAGCCCCGACTCATAAATTGGGATTACTCCGCTTTTCAGGCCTACGATTTTCTCGCTGTCATTATCTACGCAGACAACATCATTACCGGCCTCCGCCAAACACCCGGCTGTAACCAATCCGACATAACCAACCCCAACCACGCAAATCTTCATCCTGTCAACTCCTGTTATTCAACAACCTCTATCATATCTGAATCTATTTCCACGCTTGCCGCCTGGCCCAGCATATCTATCTGCAAAACAAGGCGCGTAACGGTTTTTGTTTCAAGTACAATCCCTTGTAAATCGGCTAACGGCCCGCCTATAACACGGCATTGCTGGCCGGCCCTGATATAGCTGTGCGGCGAGAGATTTACGCCGGCTTGAAAAGCCCGCTCAATTTGCAGCAGCTCTTCAACTAATTTCCCCTGGTCTTTGACCTCGATTAAGTTCGCCACGCGATTTGTTCGCAGCAGTTCTACCCGTTGGCTCTCATCGCCACAAAAAAACAGATAGCCACTGAATAAAGGTAAAAGCGAGCGCATTGTTCTGCCCCTTCGGCGCCGAACCTTCCATACCATAGGAAGAAAATAACTGATGTCTTTCCGAATCAAATCCTGGGCCAGGGCTTTTTCGTTTCGGCTTTTGGTATGTGCGACCCACCACAGGCCGGCGAAGTTGGTAATGGATTTTCCTTCAGGCCAGGTAATCGGCGGATTTTCATTTACTTTCAGCAATTTTATTTTCCCTGATTCAGTTCGTAAAATTCAAGTATAGTTTAGGTTGATAATACACATAAGTCAAAGGAATTAACAATTATGTAATTGACGACCGATGATTTACGATTTATGATTGATGAGTAGAAATTTGAGGTCGGAAATTGAAAACTAAAAATCTCAACATCTTATTCACCTGCATCGGCAGACGAGTTTCTCTGCTCAATAGCTTTCGCAAGGCGGCGGCACAACTCAAAATCAACGCTCACATTTTTGGCGCCGACACCACTGAGTTGAGTTCTGCCCTGCAATTGTGCGATAAGGGTTTTCTGGTCAAGCCGACAACACACGCCGGCTACATCAAACAACTCCTATCTATTGTCAAAGCAAACAGGATAAAGCTGCTTATTCCGACCGTTGATTTGGATTTGAAACTGTTGGCGAAGAACAAGCCGAAATTTGCAGCGATGGGCTGCTGCGTGCTTGTCTCATCACCGGAAGTGGTTGACATTTGCCAGGACAAGAGAAAAACTTATCGCTTCTTAATCAGGAACGGTTTCGATACCCCTGATACTATGAGCGTTCGGGCCGCACTTTCAAAATTCAAAATTCAAAATTCAAAATTCAAATGGCCCTGCTTTCTTAAACCCTGGGACGGCTATGCCAGCAGGGGCAATGCCGTTGTGAACAATCGTAAAGAACTGTCATTCTTTGCCGGAAGAATACCAAACTGCATCGTTCAGGAATTTGTCGAGGGCGTCGAACATACCTGTGATGTGTATGTTGATTTTGAAATGAAGGTGCGCTGTGTTGTCCCCAGAAAACGCATTGAGGTAAGAAGCGGCGAGGTGAGCAAGGGGCAGATAATAAAGCACCCTCGTATTATGAGTGAAGCGGCACGATTGGTCGAAAAGCTCGGCGCAGGCCCGGGAGTTGTAACTTTGCAGTTATTTTTAACCAAAGACAACAAGATAAAGTTCATCGAGGTAAATCCGCGATTCGGCGGCGGTGCGCCACTGTCAATCAAAGCGGGTGCGAACTTTCCAAAATGGATATTGAAAGAATCGCTCGGTAAGAAAACAAATATCCGTTTCGACGGCTTTAAGGATAGGTTAATTATGCTTCGTTACGATAGCGAAGTCTGGCTATGAGTTCATAGTTCATAGCAAATCTAACCCCTCGAATAAATCGGGGGGTTGAATAATAACCCTGCCATAGTGATGGCAGGGCTAACCAAAACTGAATAATAATCCTGCCATAGTGATGGCAGGGCTAACCAAAACGACGACCCCCCGAATAAATCGGGGGGCTAACTGAAATTGATATAAGAGCATAAGAACAATGATACTTGATAACATAATTGGGCCGGCCAGGCCGATTGTTTGGGTATTTAGATTTTGGCCCGTATTGCTGGCTTCTTTTGTTTGTTCGCTGGCGGCTACGTGGATGTGCAAGAAAATAGCCGTAAGATTCGGAATTGTTGACAGGCCTGACCATCTGGTCAAGACGCACAGAGAGCCGATAGCGTATCTTGGCGGCATCGGCATACTCATCGGCCTGACGGCTGGCGTATTGATAAGTGTTGGCTGTTTGCAAGAGAAGGCATATCTCGGCCATATCTTGAAGTGGCTGCTTGGAATACTGGCTGGCGGAGCAATAGCGTGCTTAGTCGGACTTGCCGATGACATATTCGATATAAAGCCAATACAAAAGATAGCAGGGCAAATTGTCGCAGCGCTTATTCTGTTGCTGGTAGGTATTGTGCCAAACCTGCATTTCCTGAGCACCCAGTTAAATTTACCTGTCCCACATAATCTTGAGAGGGTACTGGAAGCTTTAATTGTTGTGTTTTTTGTTCTTGGTGCTACAAATTCGTTGAACCTGCTTGACGGACTTGATGGGCTTTGTGCGGGGGTAACGGCGATTATTACGGTTGCTATGCTGTTTTTGGCGGTGCATCTGGCGACATGGGGGGCCAGTGAAGTCGGCGACCCTGTACGGATTATAATTTGTCTTGGGCTTGTAGGGGGCGTCTTTGGCTTTCTGCCATTCAATCGCCATCCGGCAAAGATATTTATGGGCGACGCCGGAAGTATGCTGCTGGGTTTTACGGTTGCGGCGTTGATGATTTTATTTGCAGAGGGAATTCCGCGATGGTGGATGGCCTCGATAGTTGTTTTTGGTCTGCCAATCCTCGATACAGCAGTTGCGCTGGTAAGGAGATTACTCAATCACAGGCCATTGCTTGTTTCAGACCGCGGCCATATCTACGACCAAATGATTGACAGGGGGATACCTTTGAAAAAGACAGTCGCAATTTCTTACGTATTGGCCAGCGCTTATGCGGTAATCGGCCTGATAATGAGTCAGATAAGAACCAGATATGCCGGCGTTGTGTATATCATTGTTTTCGCAGTCTCGGGCTTCGTTGTCTGGAAGAAAGGTTATCTGAAGATGGAGGGCCTGCGAGGAGCAATTCGCAAGAAAGATTGACGGTTGTAGCCCGGGTTAAATGGTTATTGTAAGATATTGCGTATCGGCGGCAAATCGCATCGCTCCTTCATAAACAGCGGGAACGAGCAAGGTATCACCAGCATTGAATTCAACGGCAGTTCCTCCCTCTCCGAGTACCGTTCCGGAGCCGGCTAAAATAATCAGTATTTTCATTTCGCCCGGCGATAAAAGCCCCTCACAACTCTCAGATTGGTGTTCTTTATCTATCTTAAAATACTCGCAATCAACCAGTCGCCCTGTAGTAGTTACCGAAAGATTGTCGCCGGACGAGTCGAAGTGGATGCTTTCCAGCGCCTGCTCGATGTGGAGTTGCCTGGGCTTGCCCGTATCGTCAACTCTGTTCCAGTCAAAAACGCGATAGGTTGTATCAGAAGGTGTTTGAATTTCAGCTATTAACAATCCGGCTCCAATACTATG
>QNBZ01000020.1 GCA_003644295.1 Planctomycetota bacterium | reverse complement strand
CCCAACAGCGAAACAGCAATATAGGTAATAATTGCCACCATTGCAGCCCAAAACGACATCACCTGAGAAGTGTAAGGAAACTCATTACCAACTTTTTTGACAAAATACGGGATATGCGGCCAAACTATTCTGAGTACAATCGTGCCAACAGAAAGAATACCTCCAACCGTCATAGCAGAATATGCTCCCGCAGTTGTGCCGCGCTTCCAGTACAGACCGCCGATAATTGCTGCTCCGGCTCCGCCAAGATAAATCGCTCCGGTTATGACGAGAAACATCCATATATATTCCTGAATAGGAAACAACAGGCCAAAGAAGAATGCAAAAACGGCCACAAAAATAATCGATAATCTTAGATACCGGAGATGCTGTTTTTGAGAAAGTGGCTCTCGGCGAATCACACAGATGATATCCTGGACAAATATGCTGCCCCACGAGTGCATATATGTATTATTGGTACTGATGAAGAAAACCAACATTGCTGCGGCAAAGCCGCCGAGTAAACCAACAGGCAATATATACTTCAGGGCTACCGGCACACACATCTGTGTTTGCAGTGTATGATTACCAGGAAAAGCACATTGCAACCGTTCGTTAATCAAAGCGGCCTTATCAGCATAATCAGGATGATTCAAAACCGTAATCGCAGCTAACGGCAACAATATCAGACCAACATCTATTAACATTGAACGTAAATTGCCAACAATTTTAGACATCTTGGCTTCGTGGGGCGTTGCCGCCGAACAGTTGTAGGCCTGCGTTCCCTGCCAAGCCATATAATGATATACCATAAAAAACCACATGATTGCGAAAAATGAGAAATTGAAATCATGTTTACTGCCAATGTCCAAAGGATTGAACAGAGAATCACCTGGTTTGGATGCGATAGTCAAGGCATTTGCCATTTGGCTCCAAGGGAACTTAAACCAGATAAATGCAATAATCAAAAAAAACAGTACTGTACTGAAAACCCCCTGCCAAAAATCTGTAACGAGCACAGCTATCTGCCCACCGGTGAACGTGAAACATAACGCTATGCCGATCAATACAAACATCACTGCCGCCAGAGTAAGGTTAATTTCCAACGGCCCTATTGTTATCGGATAATTTGGAAAGCCACAAAAGTTAATAAAAAAACGTGCGCCAACGCTGGGGAAAATCCCGAAGTTTATCAAACCTGAACACCAGGCAAGAAAGCCGGCATAAATGCGAAACTTGCGGCTATATCGCATCTGAAAAAATTGGCCCATTGTCATTGCCCGTGTGGCACGGTATCGATAAATAACAAAGCCGGTCAAAGTTAGCACTAGTTGAATAGGTATCCCTACATTTTTCCAGAACTGCTGCGTAAAACCTGTACGAGTAAACATTTCAAAGAAAAAAATTATTGATATCGCCCCCATTGCTGCCGTGCCCTCAGCAGTGCCAAGCAAATACTTACCCGCACCACGACCAGCCGCAAGAAAGTCTGCGACGCTCTTAGTATGTTTTTTGGTAGTAAATGCAGCGTATGTGATAAGAACCATCAGACCAACAACAACTGACCAGTCTATCAATGTCATATCCACAGTGAACTCCTGTTAATCCGCAATTTAATTATCTTTCGGAAGTTTCGTAAATCTTCTAATTATTTACTGAATCATAGCTCTATAACACGGCCCTGTGTTCTTGACTGTTCAGCAGCAAATGCCATCAAATGGCTGTCAAGCGACATTTCAACAGGGGTGAGAATATAACTTTTCTCGCCCGTTCGTACAGCATCGACAAATGCATCCATTATTATCTTGTCCCCTCCCATATGACTGCCTGTCATACCCTGAGGTTTGATAATCTCTTCACTAAGAGGCGAAAAAGTGTAAGCTTTGACAAGGCCTTCTGTCAAATCAAAGTATATCTCGCCATTAGTCATCGAAATCTTGGTAATGCGACGGTCAAAATAGTTGTGTCCTGCCATCTGAAAACTGGCCGTAACACCATCTTCAAACTCAATGTTCACAACCTGATGATCAACCACATTGTTATCACAACGAAAAACACAACGGCCAAATTGATTATGCCGTAAAAGCTCAAATAATTCTCTTTTATTTTTTACTATACCCATCTGACGGATACACGCAGGGTCTGTATCTTCATTGAAATATATTTTCAATACACTGTATGGACAGTCCTTATAAGCAGGACAGCCATCAAGACAATAGGCCGGTGCGCCCTTGGGAGCGTTTTGTTCTTTGAAATAAGTTAAGCTGCCAAATGATGAAACCCGAACAGGCCTTTTACCAATCAGATAGCACAGAATATC
Organism: Planctomycetota bacterium; assembly: GCA_003644295.1. Taxonomy (GTDB): domain Bacteria; phylum Planctomycetota; class Phycisphaerae; order Sedimentisphaerales; family Anaerobacaceae; genus B140-G9. The sequence goes on along the minus strand of QNBZ01000020.1, from coordinate 8,818 downwards.
CATATCATGACAGGACTTGGCCAATATCATCGGTGTCATCGAATCATTATTAAACAGGCCTCTCACATACGAGTGAGCCATATGGTGATAGCTTAGATTTTCACTATGCTGAATAGTTATAATATCGCCGAATCTGCCTGAATCTATCAGGGACTTGATAACCGAATAGCCGGAAATATGGCGCATTTGATGGCAAACAACGAAAATACCTTCAAATTTCTTTGCTGCATCTATAATCTTAATAGTCTCATCCAAACTGCATCCGAGTGGTTTTTCAACAAGAATATGATATCCTTTGTCAATAGCGCCAAGCACAGTACCAAGGCGCTCTGTTTCCGGAGTAGCAATCACTATCGCATCGGCAACTCTGTCAGTTTTCGCAAAAAAAACTCCCGGCTTTTCAAATCGCATTGACGCAGGTATCCCGTGTTCCTGTGCAAAAGTGTTTCTTTTCTTTTCATCAGGTTCAACCACCGCCACGTATTTTGCACGATGAGGCATATCCAGAGCATATTGGCCGAAAACTCCTCTGCCTCTGTTACCTGCACCAACAAGTATCATTGTAACTACTTTGTTCATTTTTCTGTCTCCAGTATTGTTCATTCACCGTTATTTTTCAGTTCTCTGCCCGGCTCTACTGTGATTTGTTTGCCTGCGATGATTGCTGAAACTGTTCAAGGTGCTGTTTCAAATCCTGAATCTTGCATTGACAATGTAGATTGGGATACAAAAACTTCTTTGTTTGCTTAAATTTAGCTACATTTTTCTTATGGAGTTGGTTTTTGCGATCAATAAATTGTCCCCACCAACCCAAATTGCCTCCGATAGGACATTCCTGTGAATTCTCAATCCATGCATCGGGAAACAACTGGTTAAAAGATTTAATGTTATTAAGCCAACTTGCACATTGAATATGATTGATATCGGGTCTCTCCTGCAAGGCATGCTCTATCACTTTTAGCAAACCCTCAATAAGTTTCGAGATGTGATGGAACGGGGTATCAGGACAAAAGTAGTTTCTAAAATGTAACGTTAAAAATTCGGGTTTAGCTGGTCCGAAATATTCGTGATGGAACTCATAGCTAAAGCCGTAAAATGATTTTGCTAAATCCTTTTTTGCTTTGTTTATATTCGGCACGATTTTCGGCTCGATGTACTCTTGCAAAATAGACCACGATGAGTTTGGAAAGTTCTCATTTCCCACTTTTAGCCAGTTTTCTTTAAGTTTAGCAACTATTTCCTGCCAGTCTGGATTTCTCTCTGCGGGAACATCTTTATGGTATGCATTACTATAAGTATAAATTCTGCTGTAATGGTTTAAAAGAACGGCAAAATTTTCCTTCTTAACTTTTATGACATTGGTGATATACCATAACTGAAGTGCTGTCATATCCTTTACAAGGTTTCTATAGGCCTTTATACCCGATGCTTCAGCAAATGTCATCGCTATGTTCAAGTTCTATCCTTATTGGTCCGCCCTGTTCTTTATACCAAGTTTTATTAGAGCAGATATCTGCTCAAAATTCAAAAGTAAACTATCCACTAAAAGTTTGTCTCATCTTTTCACAATAATACTGAACGTTTTCCCATTTAGCATCAGGGGCGATTCGGTGGTCTGGGCATGGAATATATCCGCCAAGTTCTACAAGCTCTTTAAGCCGTTCTATTTCAGCATCTATCGCAGAATAATCTTTTGAAAAGGCGGTCTTATTCATACCACCTATACCCCTCAGTTCTTTGCCGTATTTTTCACGCCATGGCTTGATACTTGCATTCCAAGTGCCTACTTCGATGGGAAACATAGTATTAACACCATTTTCCAGCCAAGTCGGAATCAACGCATCGATTAACCCATCACAATCTACAGAGACGATATTGATACCGTAGCTGTTAACTAAGCTGGTTATCCTTTTATAGTGTGGCCCTATTTTTTCGTCAAACCAGTCCGGGCTAATAAGAGGACCGTTTTTGAAACAAACATCTTCCCAAAAATGCGCAAAATCAAACTTCGCCTCTCTTTTGAGTATATATTCAGCTCTAAAATAGCAAAAGTCGGAAACCGCCTGAATAATTTCATCGAGAAGCTCTTCGTCATCGACTATCATATAACTAAGTCCAACAATTCCAAGCCAGTTGCGTATATGGCCTAATAAACCACCAATCATCAAACCAATAGGATTTTCTCTGTTGGGCTGTTTCAGGAATTCAAGACCGCCCGCCTCGAACTCAATGTACTCTATTGACGTATTGACCGGTTCTTTTGCAATGCTCGCTTCGGAAAATTGCAGTCTCGGTTTGTAATGCTTCAGCCAGCTTTCCCTATCCTTTAAAGTATAGGCAATCTCAGCCGGGATTGACCCTGCACCATCTTTTTGCATTACTACTACGCCCTCGGAGTTAAAGAATTCTTTTGAGCCGTCTGGATTTTCTTTCAAAATTTTTGGCTCGAACTCTGGACACAGCAATCCGATACAGGGAAAAACATTGAACCAGTTAAAATCAAAACCAAGCTTGTCGCCTATGGACTTGTCTATCGGCGTTCCATCATTCCATTCGTTTGCTTCTTCTGCTGTTATATGTCCTTGCTTATACCATTTTTGAAGTGTTTCCGGCCAGTATCCGAAGTGTACGATTGGCAACCTGTCATAAGAATCATAATTCAATACGGCTAACGCTCTTTCCCTGTTGTTCATAATTAACTGTCTCCTTCAACTTTGAACGGCTGCACTGCTCATATCGGCCTGCTTTATGTTGCTATCATTCATAACAGGGGATATCCCTTTAGAAATGCAAAGCTCAATAAATACTAAAATCCGTGTTACTCCGTGAGACGCCAAAGGCATTCGCAGAGATGAATTAACGGCTTTATCCCTTCAGTATAAAAATCACAGCGTTCTTTTGTATTTTCTTTTTATAAGCGCTGTTGCCGTTGCTGCTATGGCTTCACCGGCACCTATCTCGCCGAGTCCTTCGTTGGTCTTTGCCTTAATGTTCATTGCTGTAAAATCAATTCCCAAAAGCCCCGCGATACATCTTTTAATCTGTCCCTTGACTAATTCGAGCCGTGGCTGCTCGGCGTGTATTATCAAATCAACGTTGACTATTACCCATCGCTTCTCTTCCAGTTGCTCCTTTACAATAACCAAAAGCTCCTTACTATCGGCGTCCTTCCAGCGAGAGTCCGTATCAGGAAACAACGTCCCTATATCGCTCATGCCCGCGGCCCCTAACAGGGCATCAATAACGGCGTGCAGAGCCACGTCTCCATCGCTGTGGCCGGCCAGTCCGGCAGGGTACTCTACATATACTCCGCCGAGCATAAGTTTTCTGCCGGCAACCATTCTGTGAATATCTGTGCCGATTCCCACGCGGTATTCGTGGTCGTGCTCTTCAATCACAATATCCCCTTCGTGCTGGGAACATCTGTCCCGACAATTTTGACCGCTTCGCCAAGCGCCTGCCCCAGCCCCTTAAAAATCGCCTCGGCTATATGATGACTGTTTGTGCCGTACGGAACGTTTATATGCAGATTGAACCTGCCGGTATTTGAAAAGCTGCGCAGCAATTCCTGCAGACACTCAATATCAAAGTCGCCGATTTTGTCTGTTCGGTAATCAACATTGTATATACAACTCGGCCTGCCCGACAAATCCACAGAGACGTTTGCCAAAGCGTCCTCCATCGGCACAGAACTATGGCCGTACCTGGCGATTCCTTTTTTATCGCCGAGCGCATTGGCCATACATTCCCCCAGACATATCGCTATATCCTCGACCGTATGGTGGGCATCAACGTTCAAATCGCCTTTGGCTTTAACCGCCAAATCGATTTTGCTGTGCTTGCCGAGGTGCGAAAGCATATGGTCAAGAAAGCCAACGCCGGTATCAATCTCGTATTTGCCGACGCCGTCCAGATTAATCTCGACCGTAACATCGGTTTCTTTTGTCTGCCTGTGAATTTTAGATGTTCTCGCTTCCATAAGAATATCCTTTATTCTGATACGATTTCTTTCAAGGCAAAAATCAATTTATCGTTTTGCTCTTTTGTGCCTACCGTTATTCTCAATTTATCACCAAGACCCGGCTTGTCAAAATACCTCACATAGATATTGCGATGCACTAATTTATCATAGATTTCACTTGCTTTGCAGTTTTTACTTTCAGCAAGAACAAAGTTCGCAAAACTCTCCGGCGTCTCAAATCCAATCGCCCGCAACTGTTCGGTCAATCTTTGACGCTCTTTTTTTACCTTTTCAATATTCTCTCTGAAATACATCTGGTCTTTTATCGCCGCCGTGGCTGCGGTGACTGCGACCGCATCAACATTATAGGAATCCTTGACCTTAACAAGGCCGGCTATTAAATCCGGCGAAGCAACAGCATATCCAAACCGTAACCCTGCCAGCGAATAGCCCTTACTCATCGAGCGAAGTATGATGACGTTATCAAAATCCTTAACCAGGCCTGCGCAATTGGCTTCCGCAAAATCCACGTAGGCCTCGTCAACCAATAACACCCCCGAAATCTCATCCGCTAATGAGGCCAGTTCGTCAACACTTACAAAGCTGCCGCTTGGTGCATTCGGATTGCAAACGATAGTCAGAGCCGCTTCGGTGTTAGCCAACTTGGCCGGCAGATTGAACTCGCTGTCGAACGGAACTTCGAGCGCCTTGCAATTTTGCAGATTGGCTAATACCGGATAAAGTGAATACGTCGGAATCGGATATGCAACTGGACGTGCTTCGTCACAAAACGCCCGAAAAGCGATTGTCAATAAATCGTCTCCGCCGTTGCAGCACATAATATAATCCGGCGTTACAGCGTTAAGTTCAGCCGCCGCTTTGCGAAATACATTTCCATAAGGGTCGGGGTATCGGCGAAGCTGCTCGGGCGTAATTTCCGCCAATACCTTCAATACATTCGGCGATGGCGGATATGGATTTTCATTGGTGTTGAGTTTCACTACATCCGCTTGAGTCGGCTGAAAACCCGGCTCATAGCCATTGGCCTTTTCAATATTTCGGCGAAAATAGGTCATTATACGTACTACTTCCGGCAGTAATCTATAAGGCGGGCGATTTCACTGCGCAGGTCTTTGCGGTGGACAATCATATCCACGAAGCCGTGCTCCAGCATAAACTCAGCGGTCTGAAATCCGTCCGGCAACTCTACCTTTATCGTCTCGGCAATCGTGCGAGGCCCGGCAAAGCCAATCAACGCCCCCGGTTCGGCTATGGTAACGTCGCCTAACATTGCGAAGCTGGCCGTTACTCCGCCAGTGGTCGGGTCAGTCAGAACTGAAATAAAAAGTCCGCCGGCTTTGTTGAGTTTGGCCAGTGCCGCCGAAGTTTTAGCCATCTGGCCTAATGAGACCACGCCCTCGTGCATTCTCGCTCCGCCTGAGCAGCTAACCACCACTAAAGGAAGTTTATCTTCCATCGCTTTATCGACAGCGGCACAAAACTTTTCACCGACTACAAAGCCCATAGAACCCATCAGGAAGTTCGGCTCCATCACGCCTAAGACAACGCCCCTTCCCTTGATAAAGGCCTTGCCGATTTGCATCGCCTCTTTGGCGCCGCTTTTTTTCTCATCATCCTTTATACGCTGCTTGTAAGTTGTCCCCCTGAACTTAAAGCCGAGCGGGTCATTTGTGGTCAAATCGCCCAGAACCTGCTGGAAAGAGTCCTCATCGACCAGATACTTAATCCGAGTCGTCGCATCGATACGAAAGTGATGGTTGCATTCCGGACAGACGTTCAGATTTTCTTCGACAGCGCTTTTATAGAGCATATGCTCGCAGCTCGGGCACCGCATCCAAAGCCCTTCGGGCATCTCTTTGCGCGGCTTCAGTGAAAAGCCGTTCCACTTGTTTTTTACCTCTTTAACCATAATTTCGTATATCGTGTATTGTATATTTTATGTCGCAACTCAAAACTCAAAACTCTCTCGAATGGCGTTTACCGCAGCGACACGGTCCGGTTTTGAAAATATGGCGCTGCCGGCCACGATGGTGTCGGCACCGTAGGAGACCACAATAGGCGTACTCTGCGTATCTATTCCGCCATCGACTTCGACTCTGGTTTCGGGACCAACTATTTCTCTTACCCGGCGAATTTTTTTTGCTGCCTCCGGAATGAAGTCCTGCCCGCCGAAACCCGGCTCAACCGTCATTACCAAAACCATATCGCAAAGCCGAGCAACTTTCTCTATCCGCTCAACAGGCGTCTTCGGATTCAAACATATCCCAACAGTAACCCCCAATTCGTGCAGCTTCTCAATCAGATTCTCCGGCTCATCGACTACTTCGATGTGAAAGGTTATATGGTCAGCGCCCGCCCCAACAAACGCTTCGGCGTATTTAGCCGGCTCACTTATCATCAAATGCGTGTCGAAGACCAGATTGCTTACCTTACGCAGCTTGGCAATCACCGGCGGGCCGATGGTAATATTCGGCACAAAATGTCCGTCCATAACGTCAAGATGGATTATATTGACGCCAGCCGAGGCGACCTCATTTATCTCGTCAGCCAACCTGGCGAAATCTGCGCTCAGTATCGACGGCGCAACTTCAATTGTACCTGTTTTTGGCAATCGCATTTCTATTGATTATTTCTGGATTACAGTTCTCACAAGCAGCATGGCTGATTATATTATTTATTTTCTCTGTTTGCAATCTCTAATCGTATGAAAAACGCAACATGCTCATTCAATCGCATCGTTTACAAAAGCCCGAAAGTGTGCTATATCTATATAGAAAAACGTTCCGCAGCGGTAAGTGTAGGCTTTGAACACCTTCGTACGCAACAGAAATAGGAAAACTTTAATAATGCTGACAGCAGATATTACCTGCCACTTTTGCTGATAGGGTGCGAACGCTTCGGATACAAAGCAGGGATGCTCGATGGCTGTCGAGAATACCTGCGATGGTCGCAGGATTAACCGATTGTATTTGGTCTTTGAGCGAATTGTTGAGTTATCCAGCTGTTCAATTATCATAGGACACAAGGGAAATATCTGGATGAGGATAATTCAAAAAGGATACGTCTGGCTGAAATTTATAATAAGGAATTGAACAGTACCAGTCTGATTTTGCCAAAGTAGAGGAAAAACTCTAAACACGTTTATCATCTTTACGTTACACGTTCTGGTAAGCGTGATGAATTACTGACTTTCCTGAGGGAAAATGGTAGGTGTCTCGATTCATTACCCTGTGCCTGTTCACCTTTAGTCGGCATATAATCGAGGGCAAAATCACCTTTATGGGACTGAATATGTTGTAAAAAAGATTTTGTCACTGCCGATGTATCCGGAGTTGAACGAAGTTGATGTGATTGTAGAAGCGATAAAGGAATTTGAAAAGAAAGTGGGATAACAATATGATTGATGGAGTAGTTTTGAAAAAACTGGTAACGCATTCTGATGACAGGGGATTTTTCCGGGAGATTATTCGCGTAACGGATGATTTTTTCGCCGATGGATTCGGCCAATGGAGTCATTCACTGATGTTTGATAATGTCATCAAGGCCTGGCACCACCACAAAATACAGACGGACTGGTGGTACGTATGCAGCGGAGTACTTAGAGTGGGATTATGCGATGTGCGCCGGGATTCGCAGACGTACAGGCAAACAATGGATTTTTTAATGGGCGATTTGCAATCTGCTCAGGTTGTTAAGATTCCGCCGGGAGTAGCCCACGGCTGCAAAGTCGTCCAGGGGCCGGTTAATCTCTTGTATATAACCTCTCATACATACAATCCTGACGATGAATTGCGGATACCGTACAACGACCCTGAAATTGATTTTGATTGGCTGGCAGGGCCTCAAATCAGTTAAGCACGAATAGTCCAAGAGTAAAGCAGCGATGCTAAATCAGCATGCCAGTTTTTCTTTCGGTTCTTTTAACTTCTTTTCAAAATGTCTGTGGACTGTTACTGTAAGTGTTCTTTTAGCGTTTTTGCATTGCGGATGGCGTGAGCATCGAGGTCATTATTGAAGTAGGCGTAGCTGTTGCTGACTTCTTTAATATGCTCTTTAATCCATTTTGCCCAGCCCTGCAATGTAGATTTTGAATAATTTCCCGCATATTTGCCGGCCGGGCCGTGGAATCGGATATAGATTATATCGGCTGTAATTTTGCGAGGCGTTTGTATTCCAACCATATCATGAATGCAGAAGCCGAAACCGAACTGATTAAGCAGTTTGAAGGTTTCCTCCGAATACCAGCTTTTATGTCTGAACTCAAAAACAGCGGTTAACTTTTTAGGCAAAACTTCCAGGAAACTCTTTAGCCGGCCAAGGTCCTTATGCAAATTCGGTGGCAGTTGGTACAATATTGGCCCGAGATGTTCCTTTAGTAGTAATGTCCTTTCCAGAAATCTATCAAGTGGTTCTTGTGTGTCTTTCAGCCGTTTAATATGGGTGATGAAGCGATTGGCTTTTACAGTGAAAAGAAAGTTTTTTGGAGCTTCTTTGTGCCAGTTTATGAAAGTTTCCCGTTTCGGTAACTGGTAGAAAGTGTTGTTAATTTCCACAGTGCCAAAATGCTCTGCGTAGTATTCAAACCATTTCCTCTTCGGCAGCCCAGTGGGATAAAATAGTCCAGCCCAGTGATTGTAATGCCACCCAGAGGTGCCTATGTGTATGTGAATATCATAATTATGTTTGCACATAGCAGAGAATTATTATAATTTATTATGGCAAAGTTACAAATGGATAAGATAACAGCGGCAAAATCTAACTTGCAATAAATATGCAGGATACAACATACGAAATATCGGATACGCATTTATTTGGGCCGGTGCCATCCAGGAGATT
>QNBZ01000019.1 GCA_003644295.1 Planctomycetota bacterium | reverse complement strand
GTTATGGCACCATATATATCAGCATACATTTCATAGTACACAAGATTATTGACATTATACTTTTGAGTAAAGCCTTGAACGAGATTGTTCTTGTGTTCATATACTCTCCTAAACAGATTGTTCGTTACACCAATGTAAAGCGTGCCATTTCTCTTGCTCGCCAATATGTACACATAATATTGTCTCACAGTTCTTTTCTGGATTCCTGCTTTCGCAGGAATGACAAATAAGGTCCGCTATTTTTATTCGCCGAGACGGTCTAAAATAAGTTTTGTGTCCAATGAGTTTCTTTTGGCCGTCAAGAGCAGCCGAACTGTGCGAATTTCATTTTCCTTCATTAACAAATATGCAATAACCGGCTGTGGGCCGGCGGTAATCTGATTCGTTGTTTTCAAAAAGCCGATTAAAAAGTCCTCACACTGCTGTTCCGTCCTCAAAAAAGATTTATCCGACAGTAAATAAGCAGCGCCAGTTTCAACGAGCCGATGGTACGGCGTGGCGAAAAACAACTGGCCAACCGCATCATAATCGAGGTCCAGCCCGTGCTTTAACCTGTCCGGCTCAACAAAGCCGCCCTGTAGAAAAACATCACGCCGGTCAGATTCGGTGAATTTGAGTCGAAACATTGTGCGAATGTTAGTCAAATCAATCTGTATTCTAAAAAATCCAAGCAGAAAAATGTTCTCCAAGCGGTGCGCTTCCCTGATATTATACTCGGCCTGGACACTATCAATTGCGTAATCAATCCGGCGAATATCCTTGTTCTGATAGTAAGCCAGAACCGCCCGCTCTACGGCCTCGGCCATATAATCTGGGAACAAACTGTAATTTTCCTGCTCAAAGACCTCTTCAAACAGTTCAGCCGACACATTGCCGTCATCGCTGTAGTCGGTTCCCAGCGGTCTTTCTGTTACTGTTCGCCTAATTGCCAAACGCATATTCGCAAAATCATCCCGTGTTCTAAACAGCGTTACAATCGGCTCATCAACCATTAGAGACGAAAACATTTTTCTCACCGCCGACCTTTTGTTCCGCAAGAAGTTCTCTAATTCCGCAACACTCCTGTTTGCCTGCGGCAGTGCGTATTCTCCTGCACTTAACAAATCAGCAGCCCGTTCGAAATTTTCGGCATTAGCCATATCCAGCAAAGTCGCCCTACTCAGCAACTGCGTCTCGAGGGCCCGCACATAAGCGGTTGCAAAGGTATATCGCCAGTCATCGCCGCCAATGGGCGGATAGGTGAAGAAATCCGTAACAGATTGTTCAGCAAGTTCGGCCATTTGTTATTAGTTGCCAAATAATTCTTTTGCTAATTCTATTTCGAGCTCCTTGCGGGCCTGGGTCAGCAGAGTCTGAATCGAAACATTATTTTTTATCCTGCCCTGCCTTAAAATGAAACCTGCTCCAAGTTTCTGCCTTTCATCGGACAATTTTAAGTTACCCTTACCGCCGCTTATGCTCAATTTTTGATTTACCCTGTCTATTAATTCCCTGTCGATTCGTGTCTCGTTGTTATCGATAATAACCTCTTCTTCGCCGGTTTCGACCGCTTCGGACATCAGTTTGACCATAAGTTCACGATATTGGTCATCAGGCAAATTTTGCAGCTTCTGCCGTGCCTGTGCGAAAACTTCATTCAGTATTTTTGTTTTCTCAGCGAGGAATTGTTTGGCAATATCCATTCTCGCAGCAGCGAGCAAGTGCGCTTTCTCCTCTTCAGCCGCTTTTTGAGCGAGAACCTCCGTTTGCTTTCTGTACTCGTCCAGTTGCTTGTCGAGTCGGGCCTGTTCGTCGGCCTGGCTCTGCTCGGCCTGTTTTGTTATCTTGTCCGCTTCAGCTTTGGCATCAGCCAATATTTTTTCGACTACCTGTTCAGCATCCATAATTTCGTATCTCGTATCTCGTATTTCGTTGAGATTTCCACGGCCTGCTTTGCAGGCCTCGCAATGACAGCTTGCGCTTATCCAACTGTTGGCCAACTGAGGCCCTTTAACAAAATAAACATCGTTACCAACAGGCCAAGAACTGCATATACTTCAACCATAACTGCATATACGACTCCGGCCTTAAAGGCCATCTCAGGCCGTTTGGCGGCCATCAAGATACCGCCGGCGCAAACCTTGCCTTGATGAATAGCGCTGAACATACCTGCAAATGCAATCGGCAAACAAGCAGCCAATACCTGCCAGCCAAGCTGAACGCTTATTTCCGGCACGCCGCCGGCGCCGAAAAAGTTGAGATTCAGCATCACAAGAAACGCCGCCAGGAAGCCGTAAAATCCCTGCGTACCGGGCAGTACGACCATAATAAACATCTGGCCGTATCTTTCGGGCTTCTCGCTCAATACGCCCGTTGCACTTCTGCCAGCGATACCAATTCCAACAGCCGAGCCAATACCGGCCATCAATGCCGCCAATCCTGCGCCAACCAAAGCTAATGTCAGTCCATAATCCATTTCTAACCTGCCTTTCCTAATTCATATTTTGCGTTGCCGTGCCATAACAGGCCCCGCCCACAGGTGGCGGGGCTAAACAACCCCCAACGTAAAGTTGGGGGCTTAACAACTCACTCACTTTTTTATGTAAATGTGCTTGTACTGTTTCGACAACGGCTCGAACAGTGTGCCGCCGCCAACCAAAAACTTTGGGAAAAACTCCACGTACTGCAATCTAAGCGTGTGGACAAAAGCACCTAATGCATTTATGGCTATATTGAAAGAATGACCGCCGATAAGTACGACTATCGCAATCACAACGCCTACGCCATAAGGTATATCAAGAGTAATTTTCGCAATGACATTTATTGCCATCGCCAGTCCAGCCGTTACCATTCCCAGGGCCATCAATCGCAGATAACTTAATACATCACCCATATAAAATATAGCGCTGAACAAATTGTAAAATCCCATTCCGAGCCGGCCGCCCCAGCTACCTTCACGCCGGCTGAACAGCATAATTGTCCCTGCCGGTATAAGCGCCAGGTAGCCGGCGAATCTGCCGACTTCAGTTGGGACTACACCTGCTTTGCCTGCCGCAAAGACGACTATTGAATTGAGCATAACCAGCCAGGTCAACTGGTCGCATATCGCCGCGGTATATTCTTTCCGTTTCAGGTTATGCACAAATGCAATCGTCAGGCCTATCAAAATCTGAAAATAGCCGAGCGCCAACGACAAATAGAAAAAGTACATCGGCTTCTCAAGCGGGTCGAACCATATCATTTTTGCTCTGAGCGGTTTCAACACCGGCACAAATTGCTGCACAGCATCACCAAACCATCCGCCGGTTAACGCACCGGCAACAACGGTAACAGCCGAGCAAATTCCCAGCATCCACATCAGCTTCTTGTCGCCCTGCATTTTCTTTATGAAGAAAATCATCAACGCAATGATAACAAGTCCGTAACCGGCATCGGTCAGACACAGCGCAAAAAACAAGGCGAAGAACGGCGCCAAAAAAGCGGTCGGGTCAACTTCAAAATGCTGCGGCATACCGTAAAGGCGAGTTACTACCTCGAACGGCCTTATAAAGCTTCTGTTCTCTATCTCAACGGGTATCTCCTCATCTTCGGCTAATTCCATTCGGCTCAAACTCGAGGCCTTGAAGCGTGAGACTATCTTTTCGAGTCGTGAGTAGTCCTTTTGCCTAACCCAGCCCTCCAGAATAACGGTTTGCTCAGTAGCAGGGGCGACGGCTTTTGTCCGGTCTCTGCTTAACAGATTGCTGTAATGGTCGTAAAGTATTTCGAGCTTGAGCAGGTTTTTACTCAGGGCCGCAGCTTTATCCGTCTCGGCCTTTAACTGATTTTCCGCTTCGTTCAATTTTTCTTTGTTCTGTTTTATTAACTCCGCTACGGTTCCGGTCATCGGCTCAAAGCTGACCTGCTCGAAATCAACTGACCGCAGCAACTTCTGCACATCAACCATATTAACGTTCAGACAAACGATAAGGCAGGCGTACTTATTATTGGCTTGGCCTACCTGTTGAATTGCTGCGCCAAGCTCGGACAAATCCCGCTCTGCCTGCTCAAACTGCCTGGCGCCGAGCAATCCGGCTAAACACGTTGCCTGCTGGAGCTGGCCAAGCTCTTCCACAGGCGTTTGAAGGGAGGCCCACGGCTCAAGCCATTCCAAAACGCCAATGATGCTTTCACGTTCGGCTTCGAGTTTTTCTATTGTTGCTTCGCATTGGCGGCACCGGTCAATAATTTCGATAATACTCTTATCTGAAACGGCCTGGTTATATACCTGCTCGTCAATAACGGTACGCGGAGAAAGGATGCTCGCAAGCCCACCAGGGACTTCGGCATAATTTTTCAGAAATGCAATACTTTTTGCCAGCCGATTAAGAAGCTCCTCGGTCTCTTTCGGTCGCTCTGCAGCGGCGGCCAAGTCGGGCCAGTCCTTGCTGACCATCGCCTGCTCTGCGTTTAGAATCTGGCAAATACCATCGCGCTGCAGCGCTTCGAGGAGCTGTGAAGCCTGCGTGCGGTGGCTGACAATCATTACCTTTGCCATTTTGGAAATGGCCATAGCTACCCTTTTAAGTAATCCATCACTTTCGCTGCCGCCGTGGCAATTTTATCAGCCACTTCATCATTCAGCTTCCGTCTGTCTTTTTCGGCCTGTGCTTTGAGCTTTTCAATCTCTGAAAGGCCATCTGAATGTGCCGCTGCGACAGCAGCTTCAATCGCTCGTTTTCTGTCCCGCTCAGCCGAAGCCAGAGTTTCGAGCCGGCTCCGGCGTCCCTTTTCGGCCTGCTCGGATGCCCGGACTTTGGCCTGTTCGATAATTTCCTGTGCCTGCGCCTCGGTCTGCTTAATTTTTCTTATCAGTTCCATTTACATCCCTGCTATTGAAATGCCATTTCCAAAAAACATATACATCCATTATCGGCAAATCACAAAAAATAATAAACTTTTTATCTATATGAGCTTATTAACCTTTGCAGCAAGCTGTTTTATGTGAGCGAGCGATTTCTCAAACGCCGTCTTTTCGTCATTGTTCAAATCCAGTTCGATAATTTTTTCGACTCCATTTTTGCCGAGAATAACAGGCACGCCGACAAAATAGCCGCCAGCGTCATATTCGCTGTCGCAACAGGCACAGCAGGACAGCACCGTTTTCTTGTCTTTCAGGATTGCCTCGGCCATCTTAATTGCCCCAGCAGCAGGAGCGTAATAGGCGCTACAGCCGAGCAGATTTACTATCTCAATTCCGCCATTTCTGGTTCTCTCGATTAGCCCAGCGATTGTATCTTCATCAAGCAGTTCGGTTATTGGTATTCCGCTGACAGAGGTAAAACGCTGCAAAGGCACCATATCATCGCCGTGTCCGCCCATCAAAATACTATGCACATCCTCGACACTTACGCCTAACTCGTCAGCGATAAAGTAGTTGAACCTTGCGCAATCCAGCGCCCCTGCCATTCCCATAACCTTATTGTCGGCAAAGCCGCTGACCTTCGCTGCTGTGTACGTCATAGCATCGAGCGGATTACAGACCACAATGATAAAACTGTCCGGCGAATACTTCGCCGTTTTTTCGCTAACATCTTTAACAATCGCCACGTTTTTCGTTAGCAGGTCGTCTCTGCTCATACCGGGCTTGCGCGGCAGGCCGCTGGTAATAATTACGATGTCGCTGTCGGCGGTCTTTGCCCAGTCCTGCGTGCCGGTTATTTGACAATCATAAGCCAGCACCGGCCCTGCTGCGGACAAATCCAGTGCCTTGCCCTGCGCCAGTCCATCGACAATATCCACAAGCACTATATCGCCGAGCCGGCGTGCTGCCGCTATGTGTGCCGCCGTTGCGCCGACATTGCCGGCGCCAACGACCGTAATTTTGCTTCGAGCCACAACAAACTCCCTGTCTATTACTTTTAGCCACTGATTATATGCAAAAGCAACTCTATTGCTAATAAAAAGAATTCTGCTTTCGATGTCAACCAGTATTTTGCATTTTGCTTCCGGATTGCTTTTTCCAACTCTAAATGGTATAATCGCTGTTGTATAGAAAGGGCAGGACAATGGAAAAAATATCCGCTACAATTATTTACGACAATAATTTGTACAAACAAGGGCTGGAAACCGCCTGGGGATTTTCCGCACTCATTACCGGCGCTGAAAAAACCATACTGTTCGATACCGGCGGAGACGGCCCGATATTGCTCGGCAATATGGAAAAATTAGGCATAGAGCCGAGCAGTATAGACACAATCGTCCTTTCACACATCGACGGCGACCATACCGGCGGGCTTGGCAGCTTTCTTGAAAAAAACAATAACGTTACCATCTATCTGCTGAAAACATTTCCAAAAAGATTTAAGGATAACGTCCAAACAGCCGGGGCAAAAATGGTCGAGGTCGAACAATCCGTGAAGATTTGCGAAAATGTTTATTCCACAGGCCGACTTGGAAACCTGAAAAAAGAGCAGTCCCTGATTATCCAAACAGATAAAGGGCTGCTCGTAATAACCGGCTGTGCGCATCCGGGCATAGTGAAAATTGTAAATACTGCAAAAGACCTGTTAAAAGATGATATACTCTTTGCGATGGGCGGCTTCCATCTCGAATGGTCGCCCCGAAGTAAAATCGAAAAAGTCATTTCAGCTTTTGAGCAGTTGAACGTAAAATATGCTGCTCCATCTCACTGTAGCGGCCAAAAGGCGAGGAACTTATTCGAAGAGCATTTCGGCAAAAATTATATAAACATCGGCGCTGGAAAAACAATAACTACGCAGGATTTACAATAGAAGGCGGTAATGAAAAAGACGGTATTTTTAAGCGTGGTTTTGATAACTGCGATGAGCAGCCAGACACTGTCACAGGAGCCGGGCTACGGGGCTTACACTGACTGGGAGGGCTGGGCACGTTTGAAGCTCGGAGTTGAAGCGGGACTGGCATCCAGTTACGACCGCAGCGGCGGAAACGCTGATTACAGCCACTATGAATATCCGCCCGGGCTGATAATCGAAGACGTCAACGCTATCGTGAAGACCATTGAGGGGCCGGGAATTATTTATCGCTTCTGGATGCCGCATGTGATGGCCAGGCGCCACTTCGTTGTGCAGATGTACTTCGACGGCGAAGAAACGCCGACAATAGATACCGACAGCACTACAATTATGAATGGGGAATTCAGTTATTTCTATGAGCCGTTGATAACTACCTGTGCCGGCGGACAGGTATGCTACGAGCCGATTCCTTTCGCTCAGTCATTGCGTATCGAAACAAGAAACAAAGATATTTCTTCTACCTGGTCCAATCGCCACTATTACCAGTACAGCTATCTTACCTACCCGTCCGGTACCGCTATTTATTCATACACGGGCGATTGTCCTGATGAACGCTCTGATGCGGCAGCCCTGTTCGAGAATGTGGGTGAACATCCAGCCGGCGACAGCGCCACAGCACAGAGGATAAGCATTACTGATGCATTGATTCTCGGTGGTGGGTCTTCAACATTCGAGCTGTCAGGCCCGGGCCTAATCCGAAGAATGAATATACGAATGGCTGACGCCAACGATTCCGAATTGAATGGGCTGCGTCTGGGAGTATTCTACGACGGTCGGGAGACGCCAGCTATTGACGTTTCGGTGGCGCACTTTTTCGGAACTGGTAAAGAACGAGCGGCTTATCGAAGTATCCCGTTGGGCACCGATTCAAACGACCCAAACGATGGGTTTTACTGCTATTGGCCGATGCCGTTCCGCCAATCCGTATTCGTTGAACTGTACAACACCACTGATGAGCCAATCCATATAGACCTGGCAAAAATCGAGTATGAAGCTAAAGCTATCGATAAGTGTATGTGCTACCTGCATGCGGTAGAGAATAGTTGTACGAAGCGGTCCGGACAGATTTATCATACGATGTTGTCTACAACCGGACGCGGACATTACGTCGGCGACCTGCTCTATGTGCAACAGGATGCGAACAGCTTTTATATGTTAGAAGGAGACGATGTTATCTATTCCGATGGTGAACTGGTACAGAATGGAACCGGACTTGAGGATACCTATAACGGCGGAGCATACTATAACTGGGTTGCTCAACAAAGCGATGAACCCGAAGGAGTATGTCCGCAATCAGCGACACGGCCGCTGAATGGGATTTTGTACGTGAATAAAGCAGAGACATCAAGAGCCGACCAGTATCGCTGGCGCATCGCAGACTGCATACCCTTCTCGCAGTCGATAGAAGTTAATGTCGAGTGCAGATATGCCAACAACGGTTCACAATGGACATCGGTAGCGTTCTGGTATCAGTTGCCGTATCCGTTGGAAGACCTCGATGATGATAATGATGTTGATATGGCGGACTTCGCTGTTTTCGCTTCGCACTGGCTGGAAAGCCAATGCGGCGATTGCGGCGGGGCCGACCTTACCGGCGACGGGAACGTTGGGCTGGATGATTTGTTCGAGTTCGCAGCAAACTGGCTGGCAGGCGTCGAATAGACATTACTCTGAACAGATTTTGACAACTGCCCCCGCCAACGGGTGGCGGGGCTAAACAATTAAGAATGATTCTTAACTTGACAAATTATGCCAGATTAAAGAGAATAAAGCATAAGAACTTCAAAATCCAAATGCGGGAGGAAAAGCGATGCGTTTGGTTGTAAAACAAGATGGCCGAATAGTCAACGAATTCACATTCACGAAAGGCCCAATTTATATCGGCAGACATACGCACAGCCAGGTTTTCCTGCCCGAAAGAACGGTCTCAAGACAACACGCTGTAATTTACAGTACACAGGACGGGAAATGGATGGCGGAAGACCTGGATTCAGCCAACAAAACGTACCTGAACGATGAGCCAATTCGCAAAGCTGAAATTAAAAACGGCGACATTCTGCGCATAACCGATTTCACCATCGAAATCAACCCAGAAGACGACTCCGGTCCGGAAGCTCAAATTAATCTGGAAGATACGCTTACAAAAACCGCTTATGGCTCGGAGAGTACACACACAGCGGCATCGCTCAACTTGCAGATTATAATAAGAAAACTGGACGCCGAGCACGCTCCCGATATAAAACTGCCAGCCAAAAGGGCAAAGGACTTTGTCTATGCAACCGAAGAAATCTGCAGAGCTAACGGACTCGATGAAGTGCTTCATACTTTACTGGATATTGTGGCAAAACAGTTCCGGCCATATCATACTTGGTGCGCCCTGAGAAATCAGACCACCGGCCCGATGACCTGCCATTCGGGCAGAAAGAAAGGCGGCCAAACGGTCCAGTTAAATGAAATAAAACTCAATGAAAAAATCACCGAGGCAGTTGAAAACAGCCAGTTTCTGCTAATACCGAGAATTTCGACTCAGACGGAAGAAGAAGAAAAAATACGCTCGGTAATGATAGTGCCTATTATTGGTCAGGCCGGCTGTTTCGGCGTGGTGTATGTTGACAACGATATGGCCCATGAACACTATAGTCTCAGTGACCTCGACTATGCCATGCTGCTTGCAATCCATACAGCAGCTATACTGGAGAACTTCTGAGTCCTGAAGTACGAAAATAGAGAACCCCCAACATAAAGTTGGGGGCTAAACGCGGTTTTCCGGCCTATTGTCTTTTGTATTTGCCGATTAGTTGTCCCCGGCTAATGATGTGTCCTTCCATAGCTTTTAGCAGCCGAGCTTTGTCGGCACGGCTTGGCAAATCAATCTTCGTATCAAGTGCATAAATTTTGAAGAAATACCTGTGCGTCCCGCTCGGCGGGCATGGGCCACCATAGCCGACCCTGCCAAAATCGGTAATTCCCTGACCGGCTCCGTTGGGCAAATTCTCATCGGCAGGAAAATTCTCCGCCAATTCTTTAGTGTCAGCCGGCAGATTAAACAAAACCCAATGCACAAAAGTCCCCACCGGCGCATCCGGGTCATCGCATATAAGAGCGATACTTTGCGTACCCTCTGGCACCACATCCCACCGCAACGGCGGAGAAATGTCCTCGCCATCACAGGTGTATTTGGCAGGAATCATCCCGCCATCTTCAAAGGCCGAGCTTATAATTTTAATCTCCATTTCTCACCTCACTATAATCATATATGGTTTGTCAGAGAACTAATCCAATCCGGTACGCTGTCTAAGGTCAAAAACAGCAAAGATAAAATCGCAATAACCCACATAGCTGGCTTTACATCCCTCGCCTTGCCGGATACTAATTTTATAAAGGCAAAAGAGATAAATCCGAAAGCCAGCCCCGTACTGATACTGTAGCTCAAGGCAATCATCACCACTATGATAAATGCAGGGAACGCCTCCTGTAGATTTGTGAAATCTATCCTTTTAACTTCTTTCATCATAAACAGCCCTACCATAATAAGCGCAGGTGCCGTTGCGTATCCCGGCACTATACCTACGACCGGTACAAACAACATCGCCAACAGGAATAGAATGCCCGTTACTATCGAAGTCAGTCCGGAGCGTCCGCCCTGCTCAATTCCCGCCGCTGATTCAACATAAGAAGTGGTAGTCGATGTGCCTAATACGGCGCCAATCATAGTAGCCACAGCGTCTATCCCCAATAAGTGGTCCAGTCCTTTTATCCTGTTTTTCTCATCGACCATATTCGCCTGATGACAACACGCAACAAGAGTGCCAATACTGTCAAACATATCCATAAACATTAAGCTGAATATGCTTCCGAATAAACCCCACTTCAACGCCCCTAAAATATCAAGCCGAAACGCTACCGGAGTTATATCAAGATTAAATGATATTAACTCCGCCGGCTTTTCGATATATCCGAAAATTCCAGCCAGGATGGTTGAGAACAATATGCCAATTAACAATGCTCCCTTTATTTTTTTCATTTCAAGGAAGAGCATAACAATCAGCCCTGCCAGACCTATCAGCACCGTTGGCGTCAGCCGACCGGCTGAAACCAATGTCGCTTCGTTATTTACAATTACACCAAGATTAACCAACCCGATCCATGTGATAAACAGACCAATCCCAACCGATATAGCTGAAACAAGAGAGGTCGGTATCGCTTCGACGAGTTTTTTTCGCAATCCCAGCAATGTCAAGACAAGAAAAAATAATCCTGAAAGAAAAACCACACCTAAAGCAGTTTGCCAACTTATTTTATCACCCAGCACAAGACTATATGCGAAAAAAGCGTTAAGTCCCATCCCAGGCGCCATAGCAATAGGGGCTTTGGCAAATACTCCCACGATTATAGTTGCGATAGCGGTAACTATGCAG
>QNBZ01000018.1 GCA_003644295.1 Planctomycetota bacterium | reverse complement strand
TTCTATTCTGCGTTTGAGAACAAAACCACAAACACCTGCTTCATAACAAAACTTAACTTCTCCATGTGCCTGTTTGATAACCTTTTTGGTCATCTTAGCGATTTCCTTGGCAGTGTTCCTGACGGTAAATCTGACAATTTCCTCTTGCCCAGGATAATGCAATGCAACATTATGTTCTTTTTTGTGTGTATCCATCGCTACATAAGTTATACTGTTACTCATACGACCGGCTCCTTTACATTGTATGCGGCTCTGTTACCGCAAGGTAATAATCCGCGATTAACGGTGGCTACGCACCACCTTGTCGCATAAGCTTTATCGGCTTATGACGACTTTTACAATCACGGGCCGGTCGTTCCATATTTTCTATGGCCAATTTTCCTCTTGATTTTCGCATGGGAATATGTTAAAAGACCCCCGCATTTGCCTGCCATTGGACAAACGACAAACCGCCCAGCAGGGCAAGGCCTTCAGGGTTAGCAAACCCAGTCGTTTGTTAATGTTCAACTTGTTTTGAATTTGGGTCATTTGGATTTTGAGATTGTTTCGGATTTAGGGTTTAGTATTTCGAATTTCTCGCTGTTGTCAGCCGGAATTTGCCCGCCTCTGGCAGGGCGAAGTCAATAGCTAATGAACCATGAATAATCGAAAATGAGCAATTATTCAAAACAAACCCAATCAAAGCCAATTTCAAACGTAACCTTGTTAAAATGGGTCATCACAAGTAAATTATGATAGTTGTCATTGATTATAATGTTGGAAATGTCAAGAGCGTATGTAACGCATTCAGGCATATTGGCTGCGATGCCAAGCTCAGCTGCGAACCTGCTGATATTGAAAGTGCCGCCGGCCTTGTTCTACCCGGCGTTGCAGCCTTCGGATATGCTGTTAATTCACTTGGCGTCATGGCTTCTCTGATAAAGAAAGCTACTTCAGCTGGCAAACCTCTGCTGGGTATTTGTGTCGGCTACCAGATGCTCTTCGAGAAGAGCAGTGAATATGGTCCGCACAACGGTCTCGGATTAGTACGCGGCGATGTAGTTCCTGTTCCGCCCGGCAGAGTGATTCCGCATATGGGCTGGAATAAGGTGAATTTGCCGGAAGATATGGAATTGTTTGCCGGCCTTGGAAAGGAAAAGCACTTTTATTTCGCACACTCATTCTACGCCGACGTCAAAGACGGCCATGCGAAAGTTGCCTATACCGACTACGGTTTTGCTCTGCCGGCTTCAGTGCAGAAAGGGCGCATTTACGGAACACAGTTTCACCCAGAAAAAAGTGGTCAGACCGGCTTGAAAATCCTGCGTAATTTTGCCGAAATTTGTGAAAATGGGAACTGATTATGTTAACAAAGAGAATCATCCCCTGTCTCGACGTTAAAGATAACCGTGTGGTTAAGGGCGTTAATTTTCTTAATCTGCGTGACGCCGGCGACCCTGTCGAACTCGGCGCAAGATACAGCGACACCGGCGCAGATGAACTGGTCTTTCTCGACATCACCGCTACTATTCGCTCTCGTGAAACGATAGTCGAGCTTGCCGAAAAGGTCGCCGAAAAGGTCTTTATTCCATTTACTGTAGGCGGCGGTATTCAAACAGTTGAGCAAATTGACAAGCTTCTGCGAAGCGGAGCCGAAAAGGTTTCGGTGAATACCGCTGCGGTTGAAAATCCGAAGCTGTTAACCGAGGCGGCCCAGCGTTTCGGAAATCAATGTATTGTCCTTGCCATTGACGCCCGCCAGTCAAAAAAACAGCCGGCGAAATGGCAGGTCTGTATTAAGGCCGGCACCGAGCCGACCGCTCTCGATGTGGTTGAATGGGCTGTTAAAGCAGAAAAATTGGGCGCCGGTGAAATACTGCTTACCAGTATGGACGCCGACGGCACTAAAGCGGGTTACGATAATGAACTGAACAAAGCCGTTACCGATGCGGTCAACATTCCGGTAATCGCATCCGGAGGAGCGGGGACGCTTGAGCACCTTTATGATGCTATCGTTGACGGTGGCGCAGACGCAGTCCTTATGGCTTCAATCACACACTTCGGAAATTACACTATAACCCAGATGAAAGAATACCTTGCCGGCCGCGGCATAGCGGTAAATCTATGATAATTCGTATTCTGTTTACTTTAACTTGATTGGCACACCATTATCACGAGATTCAGCTAAAAACAATTTAAGCTCTTGCAACAGCACCTGCATTTGCTCAGTGTTCTCAAGTAGATTTTCGTACAACCGGCCATCGTTCACAAGCTGGGCAATGGTACCTTGTCCGTCGTTCACTTTCCCCAGAATTATCCGTAATTCCGTTGACGCTTTACTCAATTCCTCGCTCGTATTGGTACTGGCTATAAAAAATTTTTGAAGCTCTTCCAGCATCTGGGAAACCTGCTTTGACATACCAGACAGATTGGATAAGGTTGTTCTGATATTTTCTTTGTTTTCCTTGTCGCCGAGAACGTCATTGGCGTTTTTTATAAAAGTGTCAATGCCGTTGACTAGTTCATCCAGTTTTTTCTGACTCTCTTCTGGGAAGAATTCACTGGTCATTCCGGTAGAACCCTGTAATAAGCTGCCATTTTCCAAAAACCCTTTTTTCTCATAAGGGGGTGAGACCTTGAGTTCAATATAACTGCTGCCAAGGCCGCGCGTCATCAATTTCACCTCGACATTAGCTGGGATGTTGACGTATTTTTTATCAATACTGAGAACAACGACTGCCTGGTGATATTTCAAATGGGTCTTCAGGTCTTCGCGTATCTGCGGAGCCATAATGTCTGTTACTCTGCCGATTTGATAACCACAAAAGCGAACGGGAGTATCCCGCTGCACTCCCGGCGCCGTTGGGAACTGAACGAACACCTGAAACGAACGGAGTTTGCTGACAGCCGTCGGCAAATCACCGAACTTAAAAACCAGCCATACAAACGCGCAGACAGCTATTAACACAAAAATGCCCACAGTAATATTACGCTTTCTTTGGGTAGTTTCGTAATCGCTCACTTTTTGTTCCCCTTCAAATTGGTACGGCCCTCCAAAAATAGTTCTCTTATTGCCCGCAAAGGATAGCCGCTGTCGTTAAGTTTTTTTATCAGTCTAATTCGCTCAATGCTCTTTTCGTCAAACAGCCGTCTGCCGGTTGGCGCAACTTCTGTCGGCTCAAGCAGGCCAATCATAAGGTAATATTGCAGAGATTGCCGGGAAATGCCAGCTTTTTTTGCGGCGGTGCCTATTGATATTAATTTGCTTCTCTTATTCATATCCGTTCAGCCGTCGCCGGTACGGCGACGCTATCCACCGTTTGCTGCTCCTTTTTTGGCCGCAGTATCCACCAGAGCAAGGAACGAAGACCTTACCCGCTCATAAGTCAGTCGCTTTACATCCTTGCCGAGACCTGCTGATTGTTCTACCTTTTTCGTCCATTGTTGTGAAACCATAAGCAAATAATCAAAACCAGCCGGTATCTCATCCCTGCTTTGCCGAAAACTCTCTCTTAGTAATCGTTTTAATCTATTACGCACAACTGCATTGCCGCAGGATTTGGCGACGGAAACGCCCAATCGCGGATAACCACAATCATTCTCGGCCATATAGAGTGTTAGTAAACCATCGCTGACACGCAGTTTGCGAGCCAGAACGGCCTCGAACTGCCTGTTAGTAACAAGACGCCTGCTTTTCGGAAAAGAAAAACGCTTCATTGTTCGTTGTTAATTGTTCGTAGTTTTTTGAAGTCTATGAACCTATTTAACCCACTGCCAATGTTGTTCCATCTGCCATTTTACGCCTGTGCAGAACTTCAGCGCTTATTTTGCGGTTCACCATCCGGTAGTCCAGAACGCCGACAAGTTTGTCATCATCTTCGCCTGCTACTACAGGCATATTCTCCAGATTATAGTTCCTCATCCGCTCCATCGCCTCTTCAAGCGGTTTGTTCGGCGTCGTCTTATCCAGCATCGGCTCAGCCACATCGCAGGCCAGCAGCCATGCTGCAGCGTCTTGATTAGCGAACATCTCTTTAATACCGGCGATAGTGATTATTCCTATGATTCGAGATTGACCGTCAATAACCGGATAATACACACTATCAGAAGTACCAAAGACCTCAAGAATCTGATGCAACGGTAAATCCTGTGCAATGCTCGTCGGCTTAGCATCCATAACATCTTTGACTGTGTACGTTTTTATCAGGTCTTCTTCGGTAATATTGAGACCCACTTCGCCTGCTTTTTTAACACCAACCTTGACTAACATTGGCCCGATTATTTCCATCAAAAATGTCGCTGTCATAACAACCATAATAATGATTTTACCAAGTTCCGCATCAAACTGATGACCAGCCAAAATAGCAAGGCCGATAGCCACGCCGGCCTGAGGCAACAGGCAAATTCCCAGATATTTGCGAACCGTAGCCGGTGCTCTCGAACGGCTGGCACCAAACCACGAGCCAACTATCTTACCCGTTACCCTGCAGAATATATATACTAATATCATAATGATTACCCAGGGAACTAACTTAGCAAATTCGATATGAGCTCCAGCCAACACAAAAAACGAAGTGTATATCGGCGGAGAAAATTTCTCGACAAGCTCAAAAACGCCTTTGCTCCGGCGAGGCATCATATTGGCAATTGTTATACCAAGCGTCATAGCGGACAAAATAGGGTCGATACTCGGTATCATCGAGATGCCGACAACAAGTAAAAGGCAGCTAATCGCAAATTCCAGAATTTTATCATCGGCTTTGACAAATTTTAAGAGATAGTAAAGCAACACTCCCATCAGGAATCCCAAAGCTATCGCACCAACAATTTCACCAAGCAGGGCAAGTGTAGCGGCAACAACAGAATTGTGTCCTGCACCGCAAAGAGCTTTTGCTCCTGTAGCTGCGCCGCGGTAAAGCAAAAGAGCAAGAGCATCATCAAGTGCAACAATAGCAAGTATTGTCGCTGTAAGAGGGCCTCTTGTCTTATATTCCCACAAAACATTTACTGTCGCTGCCGGCGCAGTGGCTGAGGCGATTGCGCCAAGCACAAGCCCCACCGCAATTGAAATGGACAGATTACCAGTAACAAACCATACCACCAGTGATGTGCCAACCATCACCAACAGAAAAGCTCCTATGCCTTCAGAGAGAAGAATGATAAAAAATTGTTTTCCATATTTCCTGAACACATCTCCGCGCAGTCCACTACCAATCATAAAACCTATCATACCTAATGCGAACATTGTGAAAGGTTTGAGGGTGTCAACAGTTGCTGGAGTTATCAACTTAAAACAATCACCCAAAAGTATTCCGACAACGATACAGCCGACAACCTGTGGAATGTGGAACTTTTGAAAAAGACGTGCACCAAACGTACCACCTAATACAATCAGCCCGAATAACAAAACCAAATTCAGATGGCCGATTACATCAGAGCTTGCGCAAACAAACGAATGAATCATAATGCTCTCGTTTTAGAAACTCCTGCATATCAGGCAAATTAAGCAGTGTGTATATTATCGGCTTTTTGCTGTCTGGACAATACCTCAGCACTGAGCGAACGCCGAACTGAACGGCAGTCCAAAATACCGACAAATTTATCATCTTCGCTTGATGCTACAACAGGAAGATATTCCAAATCAAGTCGTTTTGTCTGCTCTAACGCTTGCGATAGCTGCGTTTCCGGCGTCAACATAGCGACAATCGGCTCCATAATATCAAGCGCCACCAGCCAATCATTCAATTCCTGAGTTGCAAAAGTGTTTCGCATCTCATCCAATGTAATAGCGCCTGCCAGTTTTTTATCATTGTCAACCACAGGATAATAAGAACTACTGGTATTGCTGACCACTTTAATAACCTCTCTCAAAGGCATACCTGTATAAATAACTGGAATTTCGGTATCCATCACATCCGCGACGCTGTAGGTTTTTATCAGGTCTTCTTCCGTAACATTCATACCTATTTCGCCGGCCTTCTTCACTCCCGATTTAATAAAGAGCGGCCCAACCAGCTGTACAATGATGGTCGTGGCGGCAACAACTAAAATGACAATTGAACTGATACTGCTGTCGAACTTTTGGCTTGCTATGATACTTAACCCGATTGCCACTCCCCCCTGTGCGAACAGGCACAAACCAAGATACTTCCCGATTGCCTTCCTGGCTTTTGACCATTTCGCCCCCAAATACGCTCCGCTGATTTTGCCTGCGCTGCGACCGAGTATATACGCAACAGCCAACGACCATGCCAGATACGACATACTTTCGAGTTTAAGTCGTGCTCCGACAAAAACAAAAAACAATATGTAAATCGGCGGAGAGAACTTTTTTACCACCTCGAAGGTTTCCTTACTCTGCCTTGGAGAAATGTTGACCAACGTCAGCCCCAACGCCATTGATGACAAAATCACATCCAAACCCAGCGTAATTGAAAGCCCGATTGTCAGAAGAATTGCACCTATCGCAAACGCCAGTGCGGTCTCTCCGTCACGTATTTTCGTAAGAATCACTTTAAGTACCAGCCCGCCTGTGAACCCAACTAATAAAGCGAGGCCCAACTCGTAGACTGCCGAGCCAACTGCTGCCGCCGGGCCGGCTCCCCGATGTCCGGTCAGGATACCAGCTACACTGGTTCCAAAGGCATATAAACTCAGCGCCAATGCGTCATCAAGCGCAACAATTGCTATCGCTGTTGTTGTAAGTGGGCCGCGAGTCTTGTATTCCCATAACACCTCAATTGTGGAAGCAGGGTCGGTCGCAGATGAAATCGCACCAAGAACAACTCCCAGAGCAACAGCCAGTTTCAGATTTCCTGTAAAGACATAGGCCAATAGAAAACTGCCGGCCCCGACAAGCAGAAATGCTGCGATGCCTTCAGCAAGTAATATTGCAATGAACTGTTTGCCGTATTTTTTGAAAATATCGTACCGAAGCTCACCGCCAATCATAAAACCAATAACGCCCAGTGCAAAGTAGCTAAGTGGGTCAAGAGAACTCACAACCTGTTCAGAAATGAGCTTCAGTCCGCTTTCCCCGACAATCAGTCCGACAATTATGTAGCCGATTAACTGCGGAAAATGCAGCTTGCGGAACAACCTTGCCCCAATAGTGCCGCCAAATATGGCAATACCTAACAATAATAGAAAATTTAAGTGCCAGGTATTAGTTAGATGCGAATTGGCAATTGTACTCATCATAAGTTTAACTTCTTCAAATAAACAAAACGTGAATTAAGCTGGCTGAAGGCCGTATGCGATATCCGCCTGTCGCTGCTTATTCAGAATTTCTGCGCTGAGCCGGCGATGAACAGCACGAGTATTCAGTACGCCGATTAACTCATCGTTGCGATTTGAATCTACAACCGGCAGATATTCTATATCAAGCCGTTTCATTTTATCAAGCGCTTCTGCCAATGCTATATCAGGTGTTATACTCGCAACAATCGGTTCCATAATGTCAAGCGCAACCAGCCAATCGTTTAGCTCCTGTATTGTAAAGGTTTTTCTGATACCATCCAATGTAATGGCTCCGATTAGCTTTTTATCATTATCGACAACGGAATAATAAAAGTTGTCTGTGTTGCTGACCACCTTGATAATATCACTCAAGAGCGCACCTGCCGGAATAACCGGTGATTCTGTGTCCATCACGTCGGCAACATTGTAAGTTTCGATAAGGTCTTCCTCCGTTATATTAACGCCTACTTCTCCCGCTTTGGAAATGGCAAACCTGGTTCCAATGGGCCCGATTATTTCAAATAGAATGGTAGTGGCTGCGATAGTATTAACCACCGCCACGGCCAAAATCTCTCCTGCCTTTCCAAGTGGCTCTAACTCCCCGGCGGCAAGAACAGCAAGCCCTATCGCCACGCCGGCCTGAGAAAGAATCCCCAGTCCAAGATACTTACGAATAATTGAGTTTTGCTTCGATAACGTAGCCCCCAAGAAAGCCCCGCCAATCAGGCCGACTATCCTGCACACCACATATACCAGGCCCAAAATTCCCATAGCCGGCAGGAGCTTAATCTGCAAACTGGCGCCGGCTACGAAAAAAAAAATTATATATATGGGCAAAGAAATAGACTGTACTGCCCGATATGCTTTTCGATTTGATGCGGAAAATAGATTAACAAACACCATTCCCAAAGTCAGATTTGCCAGAATAAGCGAAAAGTGTAAATAATTCGCTATGCCTGCACATATCATAACACTTCCAAGGGACACGGCTAATATACCATCCTCTCTGGGTATTTTTCGACAGCAATATCCGGTAATGACGCCCACCACGGCGCCAAGGGCGACTGAGCCAAATATCTCAACGACCGGCCCTCTCAAAACGCTTACAGTAGAAATTTCCTCACCGGTTAAGGAAAGTTTTGCTAATGCAATAGCAAGTGCAAATATCATTATGGCCAATCCATCATCCAGGCCCACCACTGCATAAAGAGCGCTTGTCAAGCGTCCCTTTGCCTTATATTCTTGCAATACCGCCACAGTGCCTGCCGGCGCCGAGGCCGGCGCCATAGCCCCGAATACCAAAGCGAAGTACAATTTGTGCGTCAAAAGATACACGCCGGAAGCCACAAGCGCAAAAGCTCCGAATGACTCCAAAAGTGTAATAACTCCGATGCCTTTGCCCATTTCCTTAAAAGTGTTTAGCTTCATTTCGCTGCCGATTATGAACGCTATCAGAGATAAGGCGAAGCCGGTAAACACTTCGAGCTTATCCAATAACGGCAAACTAAAAACGTTTAGAAATGATGGCCCTAATATAAGCCCGGCGAGCAAATAACCAACAACGCCTGGCAACTTGAGTAGATGGACGAGCTTACCGCCGATAAAACCAAAAATGATGGCTATCGCAACAAAAAATAACATCTCCATTACAATAAACTCCCTTTAGATTTTGACACTTATGTTAATCTTAAAATCTGTTTTGTCAAACGATTTCCAACGCTGCTGTAAAGCAAGAATTTCTTGATATAATCTTTGATGTAACAGTTCAACTGCGATATAATGAACATTGCTCACAGACAAATACAGGAAGAATATAAAATGCTTGAGAAGCAGAAAAAAACTATCGTCACCCTGGCAATTTTTGTCTCTGCAATTATACTTGTTGGTATACTAATCTGGAGGGTGGCAATCCATAAACCCACCCCACAGTTTCAGACAGACTTTCACAATCACGAACATTCGTTACCTGAACCCATCGCCGAAGCCCCCACCAGTTATAAACCAACCTTGAACGATATCATCAGGGCCGCAAGAACCTGGCGGCCCGTTCACAGCTATTGGTTCGGCCAAAAGGCGCCGGACTTTACCCTGACCGATATCAACGGCAAAAAGCACAGTTTAAGCGATTACCGCGGCAAAAATGTGTTGATTGTTTTCTGGGCAACGTGGTGCAGGCCCTGCCACTCGGAAGTTCCGCATCTAATCGCATTGCGAAACATCATCAGCGAAGACAACTTGGCAATACTTGCTATCTCTTACATAGCCGCAAGGCCTTATGAAACAGCCGAAACAGTCAAAAATTTTGCTAAACAAAACAAAATCAACTACACGGTCTTTTGCGCTGATGCCGGCACGATGCCGTCCCCTTTCAGCCGAATATCAGCAATCCCCTGCTCCTTTTTTATCGACAAGCAGGGCAAAATAAAATTTGCGACCGAAGGGATGCTCTCATTAGGCGAAATCAAAGCTATACTACGGGCTGAATAAAGCAAAATTGTACCAATTGTAGATTCTACAGAATTTTCTGGACAACGCCGAATGCAGCGCTTATAATCAACTATGAATCGTAATGTGTTGTGTTAAGTAAAAAGTGAAATACAAGGTACGAGATTATGGCACATAAAAAAGGACAGGGTTCTTCAAGGAACGGCAGAGACAGCAATCCGAAGTACAGGGGCGTAAAACTGTTTGCCGGCCAGTCGGCGAAGGCAGGAGCGATTATCATTCGTCAGTGCGGAACAAAATTCTTTCCCGGCTCGAATGTCGGTATGGGAAGGGACTACACATTGTTCGCCACCGCAGACGGAAAAATCCGTTTCAATGGCCGAAAAGTCCACGTTGTCTGATAAAAGCTGAAAACAATTAACAAAAAAGGATGGTTTTGAACCATCCTTTTTTTATACACAATACGAGTATCGAGCGAGCAGAATCAAGCATCGAGAAATGTTTATTGACGAGGCAAAAATCTACGTCAAAGCCGGTGATGGCGGCAACGGCTGCCTAAGTTTCCGCAGGGAAAAATTCATTCCTAAAGGCGGCCCTGACGGCGGCAATGGCGGAAGAGGCGGAGACGTATATTTCCGGACAGTCGAAAATCTCAATACGTTAATGGATTTCGCCGGCAAACATCACTGGCGCGCTCAAAACGGCCGGCCCGGCGAAGGAGCAAACAAGTACGGTGCAAACGGCCAAGACCTGATAATTGATGTCCCTCCTGGTACGCTCATCTATGACACCGACCTGAACCTGCTGCTAAAAGATATGAGCAAGCTCAATATGAAAGTGCGCATTTGCCGCGGCGGAAAAGGCGGAAAGGGTAATAAGGCCTTCGCAACACCAACCAATCAGACGCCAAGAACCACCACACCCGGCGGGAAGGGCCAGGAAAGAAACATTCGGCTCGAACTGAAACTCATCGCTGATGTCGGGCTGGTTGGTATGCCTAACGCCGGCAAAAGCACGCTCATATCCCGCTGCTCATCCGCAAGCCCCAAAATCGCCGATTATCCATTCACCACAACCGAGCCGGTGCTTGGCATAGTTGAATTAAGCAACTTCCGCCGATTCGTTTTAGCTGACATCCCCGGCCTAATTGAGGGCGCTCACAACGGAGCCGGCCTCGGCTTTGAGTTCCTAAAACACATAGAAAGAACTGCAATCATTGCCCACATTCTTGATATAATGCCTACTGATGGCTCTGACCCAGCTGAAAATTACTATAGGATTCGCAGCGAATTAAAACAATACAGTAGAGCTTTGGCTCAAAAAGAGGAAGTTATTGTCGCTAATAAAATTGACCTTGACCCAGACGGAAAGATAGTAATGGAGCTGAAAAAAAAGTTAAATAAAAAGATTTACCAAATCTCAGCCGTTACAGGAGAAGGCATAAAAGAATTAACCGACTTACTATGGCAAAAAGTCAAAAAGGATAAAAGTGAGTGAACTAAAGTGAAAAAATGTAAGCGTTCAGGCGGATTTGGCCAATTCGATATGATTTCTTATTA
>QNBZ01000017.1 GCA_003644295.1 Planctomycetota bacterium | reverse complement strand
TCTCTCGCTACAATTTCTGCGATGATTTGTTCTTGTTGTGGTTGTTTCTGCGTCGGTTCTGCGACAGCGCAACCTATTGACTTAACTTTGTTAATCTGGCTTTGGGCTTCATTTTTTCCGCCTGGCCCTTTTCTTCTTATTGCAGTGATTTTTCGCTGCTCGGCCATAATTTCTTCAGCAAGGTCAAATCTTGGTATTTCGGCCTGTTTTTGGGCTGTTTCCACTGATTTTTTCTTTTTTGATGATGGAATTATATCGCTTGCGCGGAGAATATCCGCTTTGGATTGCAGTATGTCAGTGTCGATTTGTTTGTTGTTATCGGTCTTAATCGCCACCATAATCACCTCTTAACAGCCAGTTTAACATTATCGGCGGCTTTAATCAAGAATAAATTGCCCCCAGACCACAGAAAGACAGAGTTTTAGCCGATATGTAATAGCGTTAAATACAGCAGCCACGTTATTTTTTGCTTGAATTAACATCTGTTTTTTGTTAAAATGGATAATTACAAATCCCAAAATGGTGGTGCAGGACGAGGGGTGGTGAAATGAAAAAGTTGATTTTTGTGTTTGTATGTCTGTCTTTAGTTATTCCATGTCAGGCGGAAACAACCAGAGTTGTATTGCAGACCAACTTCGGCGATATTGCGATTGAGCTTTTCCCCGCCGATTCCCCGATAACAGTGGCAAACTTCCTGGAGTATGTAAATTCGGACTTCTATGACGAGCTGATATTTCATCGGGTAATTGAGGGTTTTATGATTCAGGGCGGCGGTTTTGATGTTGACCTGTACTATCAGACGCCCGGCGACCCAATAATCAACGAAAGTAACAACGGGCTGAGCAACCTTCGCGGCACTATTGCGATGGCGAGAACCGCAGAGCCGAACTCGGCTACTTCTCAATTTTTTATAAACCACGTTGATAATAACAACCTAGATTATAATAGTCCAAATGACGTGGGCTATTGTGTCTTCGGACAGGTTACGAGCGGAATGAACGTTGTGGATGCTATCGCTCAAGTTCCGACCGGCGACGCGACATCGCCCAATATGGGCCTGATGCACGATGTTCCGTTAAGTCCAGTCATTATATACAACGTAGTAAAGACAATCACCGTCGATGATGACGGGCCTTCGGATTTCAATAGCATTCAGGAGGCCATTGACGACCCCAATACTCTTGACGGTGATACTATCGAAGTCCACCCGGGCATTTATTACGAGCATATAAATTTCCACGGCAAAGCCATAACCGTAACTTGCCTCGACCCGAATGACGAAAATACCGTGCGCACTACGATTATTGACGCCGGCGGCGCCGACCACGTTGTCAGATTTCAGAACGGCGAGGATAACTCTTCCGCCCTGAAGGGCTTTACCGTTCGCAACGGCGAAAAGGGAATTTACTGTTCCCAGGCCGACCCTGTAATCTACGGGTGCATAATAAAAGATAACGCTGATGACGGCGTTTGGGGCTATTTAGCGACACCAAGTATAACGCACTGTCAAATCAACGCAAATTTGGGAAGCGGTATTTATGATTGTGATGGCGTAATTTCAAACTGTATCGTTACCGGAAACTCGGAAAAGGGCATCGCTCAATGTGGCGGAGAGGTATCTAATTGCACGATTGGCTGGAACAAAAGCGATGGCTTCTATCTGGACGACGTTAGCGCATCGGCGACTCTGTCCGGCTGTATCGTAGTAAATAACGACGGCTATGGAGTGAAACTACTTAGCGGCGATGTTATTTTGCTATACAACGACATCTGGGGTAACTCTAACAGCAGTTATAATGTCGCAATACCGTCAGACGCTAACGACATTCATAGCAACCCCTGTTTCGCCATTGATGGCTACTGGAACGGCGGTGATTGGGTAGAAGGCGATTATCATCTGAAATCCGAAATCGGAAGATGGTATCCATACTTTTGCGGCAGTGACTTAAATGATGATGGAACAGTAGACCTTCTTGATTTTTCCGAATTCGCCGGCTGGTGGATGGCAACCGGAGACAACATACCGGCTGATTTGAACGGCGATTGTATCGTTGATATTTTGGATTTGGGTATTTTTGCTGATAACTTCCTATCGCCGGAATTCACAGGTATCTGGGTGCAGGATGATGTAACCAGTCCGTGTATTGATGCGGCAGACCCATGCGTTCCAACCGGCGATGAGCCGTATCCAAATGGGAACATAGTCAACCAGGGTGCTTACGGCACTACTGCCGAGGCCAGTAAATCTCCGAGTGGCCAAACCGGATACTGCACGCAGGACATTGCCGGCGACTTGAACGAGGACTGTAAGATAGATTTCAATGATTTTGCAATAATGGCATCCAGTTGGCTTGAGGGTGAATTTGCCGAGCCGAATTTTGCCGAAGAATGGGTGGCCAGATACAATGGCCCGGGCGACGATTCCGACCGGGCGTACGCCATAGTCATAGATAACGCCGACAATGTTTATGTAACCGGATACAGTGTCGGTAACGTCGGAGGCGATGATTATTCCACAATCAAATACGACCCAACCGATGGTAACGAACTCTGGGTGGTAAGATACGATGGCCCGCTCGGCAGCACCGACCATGCGCAGGCGGTAGCTGTGGACAGTTCCGGCAATGTTTATGTAACCGGCAACAGCGCCGGGGCCGGTACATACTTCGATTATGCCACAGTCAAATACGACCCGAATGGCAGTGAGCTTTGGGTGGCAAGATACAACGGGCCGGACAACCAGTCGGATACCGCAATGGCCATAGCAGTAGATAGCTCCGGCGGAGTCTATGTAACCGGCTGCAGCAAGAACGCTGATAAAATTTACGATTATGTTACAATCAAATATGATGCTGCGAATGGTAACGAGCTTTGGGTGGCACGGTATAACGGCCCGGGTAATGGCCATGATATTGCAAAAGCTGTAGCCATAGACAGCTTCGGTGGTGTTTATGTAACCGGCTACAGTAAAGGTTCCGGTACAGGCGATGATTACGCTACAATCAAATACGACCCAGCAAATGGCAATGAGCTTTGGGTTGCACGGTATAACGGTCCGGGTAATGGTTCGGACAAGGCATACGCCATAGCCATCGACGGCAGCGGAAACATCTACGTAACCGGCAGCAGCGCAAATAGTTCTGATGACTATGCCACAATCAAATATAACGCAGACGGCAATGAACTCTGGGTTGCCAGATACGATGGCCCGGGTAATGGAGCAGATTATGCGCACGCCATAGCTATAGATAATTCTAACAATGTTTATGTAACGGGTTACTGCCAGGCCGTCGGTGGAGACGATGATTACGCAACAATCAAATATGACCCGAATGGAAATGAGCTTTGGGCGTCTGCATACAACGGCCCTGGCGAAGATTCCGACCAGGCATACGCAGTAATTGCGGATAGTTTCGGCAACGTCTATGTAACCGGCAGCAGCAAAGGCATTGGCGGAAATTATGACTATGCCACAATAAAATACGACGCCGATGACGGTAATGAGATTGACGCGGCCAGGTATAACGGACCGGGCGATGGCTCAGATAATGCCTGTGCTATGGCCATAGACAGCGCCAGCGATATCTATGTAACCGGCTACGGCATCGGCTCCGGAACTGGCAGCGATTATACAACCATCAAGTATTCGCCGTTCGCTTCCGGCTGCGCTTATGAAGTAATAGGCGATATTAACGGTGATTGTAAAGTCGATTTCAAAGACCTTGTCGTGATGACTGAACATTGGCTTGAATGTAATCTTGACCCGCCGGAAACCTGTTGGGACTAATCTCATCAATCCAAATTTCAGGTTGATTGCGCAGGGCCTATTGAAAGCTGCGTAAAATCACCCGGGTTGAATTGTTCTATAAGCGAGTGAACATCATCAACGGTAACGGCTCTTATAGCATTGACGTCATCGGCGATAGTGCGATATTCTTCGAGATATGTCCAGTTAAAGCCCACATCTACCAGCCGACCCATCGGCAGTTCATTCTTTATTACCAATGCGCTGAGGGTTTTGTTTTTTGCCTTTGTTAATTCGTCATCGGTTATACCGCTTTCGGACAGGCCGTGAAAAATACCATTGATGGTGTCGAGTACTTTGCGGACGTTGGCGCTGCTGCATCTGATATAGCTGTGGAATGCTCCTGTGCCGTCCATAGCGCCAAACTGCATTGTTGCCGCCTCCGCTAATGCCTTATCAACCAGCTCCCAGAAAAATCTCGACCCGACGTCGTCGCCAACTACAGTAGCCAACAGTGAAGAAGCAAATCTTCGTGGGTCCCGTGCCGAGACCGCCGGCGACATCAGGCATATATGCTCACAGGCCAGATTTGGTTTTTCGACTCTCTCACGCTTTTTGCTGCCGGGGCAGTGCTCCAGCTTTCTTTCGACAACTTGTTTTTGCCACTTGCTGCAGGACGTTTCCGCAATCGAACAGATTTGCTCCCAATCAGCATTACCAACACATACCAAAACCATATTGTTCGGCGCATAGCGATTGGCGAAATAGCTTCTCATCTGTTCAGCCGTCAGGTTGTCTATGCTTTCCTCACTGCCGAGGACGCTATTTCCGCAGGGATGGCCGTCGAAGTGCAGAGTTCTGCATCTGTCCATAACGTCGAAGCTCGGCAGGTCTTTATACATTGCAATCTCTTCTTTGATTACGTTTTTTTCAATGTTGAAATCTTCGTCTTTCAGCGCCGGCCTCATCAGTTCCGCCCATAGCTTTGTTACTTCAGTCAGGTACTCCGGCAGAACTGCTGCGTAAAAGACGGTGTTTTCCTCGCTGGTAAAGGCGTTGAATTGTGCTCCTATTCTGTCGAACGCTTCGTTGACTTCAAAGGCGTTGAGTTTCTCAGTGCCTTTGAACAGCATATGTTCAAGGAAGTGCGAGACGCCGTTTATCTCTTTGGTTTCGTCTCGCGAGCCGGTCTTGACGAAAAAGCCCACCGCCGCCGATTTAGCGGACTTGTTGATTTCGCCAATAACAGCTAAACCATTCGCCAATATTTTTTTCTTAAATTCCATAATCTGTTCTTTAAGTGCCTACTAAACGGGGAGAAAGCCCACCATGTTTATCCCGTGGGTTTTAACCCCCAACATAAAGTTGGGGGCTTGTATTCTCACTTTAGGCACTTTGGACCGATTGTTACAACTGTAAAATCTTTGAATTTATTATTTCGCAAGAACCTTAATACCGAATCAACACTGGTCTCCTCTATTTTATTCTTAATTTCATCTAAACTTCGTACTTTGCCAAGCATATAGTAATCGCTTCCGATTCCGCCGGCTCTGCTGCTGGACGATTCGCTTTGCAAAATCAGTGAGCTTTTCAACCCGACTTTAGCTCTGCTGATTTCTTCTTCGCTGATTCCTTCACTGAGCCGTTTGAATTCAGCCATTATCACATCGAGCGTTTCCTGGGCATTCTCCGGCGTTGTGCCTGCATAGCACATTATACCTGCTGCTTCTTTCAAGCCGTGATAGCGCGCTCCGATTGCGTAGCACAGTCCTCGTTTTTCTCTTACCTCTGTAAATAATCTTGCGCTCATACCGCCCGAAAGAACCGATACCGCCACTCTGGCATTATAGTAGTCCTTGTCGGTTGGTTTAACCGTATTGGTCATCAGGCCGATATGCACCTGCGCACCATCATTGTGCAGATGCATATATTTACCAGCTTTGGAAACAGGTTTTACCGGCTCGGCAGGAGTTCGCTGCTGTGTTTCAAACAAATTTTCTATTTGTCGGCAAATCGCATCGAAGTTGTATTTGCCCGCAACTGCAAAAATCGTCTGCGATAGATTGAATTTGTTCTTTATGATTTGCCTTGTTCTTTCCGCTGTTAATGTCTTCAATTCGTCAATTTCGCCTACAGCGCTGCGCCCTAATGGAGACGGGTAAAACTGCTCCCGCAGCTTGAGCATAACTTTTTGACGTGGGTCGTCGTCTAAAGCCAGAACGCCATCGATTGCTAATTGCCGGGCTAATTCAAACTGGTCCTGTTTCAAGCTGGCTCGCAGAATTATATCGGCGTATAAATCTATTGCCTCGGCCAGATTACCAGCTTCCAGTGATGCCCCGATGGTTATATGACTACTGTTGACCGAGCTGGCTCGATGCAGCCCGAGACCATCAAGGGCATCGCTAAGCTGCCTGCTGTTTCTATCGCCGGCGCCTCTGAAAATCCAGTCGGCTATGACGCTGCCGGCCCCGCAGCAGCCGTCCGGCAGCAAGGCAGCTCCTGCCGGCAGCATAAAGTCAAACGCCGCCGATTCCACAGTTGCCATCGGCTCGCCGAGAATAACCATTCCATTCTTCAAGATGTGTTTATCAACTCTTTCCGCCATCTACACCTTTCCAGCGTGTCATTCCTGCCCAAGCAGTGGCAATACGAAGCTAATGAATTCCCATCGCCTCTATCTGTTCCATTAAATTATGGTATATGTAGCCAATAAGGTAAGAAAACAGAATAGTAAATGCGACAACAATAACCGTAACGATGATTTTCGTAATTGTTTTGTAACGAGGATTGAACCACACTAACGGCAGTGCGAGCGGCCCTAATACAAGCAGCGCAATTACAACAGCAGAGTTGGCAAAGTACCATTTTGTTTTTGACTTTCCGGCTTTGTCAAGAAACTCGCCGCAGAAACGGCACTTGATGGCCTCGTCCTGAATTTCCTCTGCACAAAATGGACACTTCTTCATAAATTTATATGCCACACGCTAAACGCTATGCGTTCAAGCTACCGCTGCTGTTTCTTCTTTATACTCGTCGAACCGGACGCTTATCTTCTTGCTCACCCCCCGCGTCTGCATAGTTATCCCGAACAGAACGTCAGCGATACTCATCGTGCGTTTGGTGTGCGTGATTATGATAAACTGCGAGTTCTTCTCGAACTCGCGAATGAGCAGATTGAAGCGTTCGATATTGGCCTCATCCAGCGCTGCGTCAACTTCATCGAGGAAGCAGAACGGCGACGGCTTGGCCTTGAAAACCGCAAACAGAAGTGCGATTGCTGTCATAGATTTTTCACCGCCACTGAGCAGCGATATGCTCCTTGTCTCCTTGCCGGGCGGACGCGCTATTATCTCTATCCCCGCTTCGAGTATGTCATCGGTATCCTCAAGCACAATATCGGCCTTGCCCCCGCCGAAGAGTTTGCGGAAAATTCCCTGGAAATGAACCCTGATTTCCTCGAAGGTTTCTCTGAATTTTTCTCTGCTCTTCTTATTGAGCCGGTTTATTAACTGCTGTAACTGAGCTTTGCTGCTGTTTAGGTCTGCGACTTGATTGCTTAAAAAGTCATTGCGTTTTTCGAGGTTTTCTTGGCTTTGTATTGCGTCAACATTAACGTTGCCGAGCCGTTCGATTTTGCCACGAAGTTCAATTATCTCTTCTCTTATACCGTCCCAGTCCACCTGCTTTTGCTCGTAATTCTCGTATGCCTTACTCAAATCAATCTGCAATTCATCCTGCACCCTTTCGAGCAAGTCCTGGTTCTTTACCTCCAGTTGGCCCAATTCTATCTTTAATCTGCCTATGGCGGATTCAATCTCGTCTTGCTCGCTCCTTTTTTGGCGAACCAGCCGCTCTGTTTGTTTTTGTTCTTCGAGCAGCTCTTCGATTCTGCTGTGCAGTACGTCTTTGGCAGACTGGTTCTTTTCCTTTTCGACATAAAGCTGTGATACTGTCGCTTCACAGTTAAGTATATCCCTGTTCAAGTTTTCAATTTCGAGTTTCGAGTTTCGAATTTCTTCTTGTGCCGTCTCGGCAGCCGTCCGGTTTGCCTGCATCTGATTTTGCACGGTGGCGATTGCTTGCTTCAGCGATTTGTTGTGTTCTGTAATCTGCCCCAGGGCAACTTTCAAATCTGTAAGTCGCCTCGTCTGTGTTTGGTGTTGTGCTTTTTGCTCGGCGTATTCCGCATTGAGCGCTTTTATGTGTGCTGTCCGTTCACTATTCACCGCCTCCAGCTCTTCTAATTTCTGCTTCGAGTTGTATTCCTTCTGCACCGATTGCGCTATCTGCTCGGCCAGCAAGTCAATTTCACTGGCTATCAGCGGCTGCTCCTGTCTTAAACGCTTTACATTTTGCTCTATAACGGTCAACTTTGAATTTACCTGCATCTTTTCCGTATTTGCCTCGTAGATGGCTGTTCGCAGGTCTTTGCACAATTTAGTCAGATGCTCGTTTGCCTGCTCGTCTTTTTCAACCTGCCCCTCGAGCGCAGCGATTTCACCGGTGATATTGGCGACAGCTTCCTGTAATTGACGCAGCCGGCTCCTGCGAGATATCAAACCTGTTGCCTTTCCTAAAGGCCCGAGTTTTATCACCCCGTCAGAACCCAAAAACTCACCTTTTAAGGTAACAAAGTCATACTCATTCCCTAATTCTTCAGCTAATTCAATGCCCGCATCAATAGAGTCAACAACTATTGTTTTCCCAAGCAATTTCCACACTAACGGTGCATATTCGCTACGTGCTTTTACAAATTCAACAAGTCTGGCTTTTATGTGCGGTATTTTTGATAAGTCCTTCTTGTCAACGAATGGCTCTATTTTATCAAGGCACAGGAAGTTCACCCTGCCTTCGAGTTTTTCAAGAGATTCCTTGTCGGCCAGCAGTCTGTTTGCGTCGCTGATTACCAGGGCGTCGGTTTTGCCCTCAAGGCCAGCTTCAACGGCACTTGCATATTCGATGTCGGCCCCAATAATATCTGCCAGTATTCCTTCGACATAATCGAATTTACCGCTCTCGACCGACCGACTTTGCAGAATGTTTTTAACGCCTGCATTAAGCCCTTCTCGTCTTTCCTCCATATCCGTCAATACCGCAAGCTCACTACTCAGAGCACTTCGTGCCTCTTTACTGCTGGCCAATCGCTCATTGTTTCTTGTTAGCCGGCTGCTGATTTGTTCTGTTTCTCTGCGTTTGGAATCTATCCTCTGCTGTAATTCGCCTAATACCTTTTCGATATCGTTCAGCCGGGCTTGGTGTTGCGCCTCTTCGGTTAAGTATTTTTCAAGTTCCGCCCGGCTGGTCTCGGCCCGACCGGACAGGCGGTCTTTCTGTTCGGACAAATTATTGCGATAAACCGAGATACTCTGGATTTCATTATGAAGCTGCGCCGTTCTTCTAACTATATCGACAACCCCTGATTTCTCATCTTCCAAATCCGCTTCAAGCAAGGTGTATTTTGTCTCTATTTCACGGATGCTCGTTTGCAATTGCTCGACAGAGCGTGTTTTTTCTTCGAGAGTTTCTTCGCAGTTTGCTTGCTCTTGTCTGTATTGCGCCAAATCTGTCTTAAAGGCATCTTCCTGTTCCTGCAACTTTTTGACTCTCTGTGATGAGCTTATTTTCCTTTGCTGAAGTTCCGTGGTTCTCGCTCGCAAAAATTCAATACGTTGAAGCTGCTGCTCGATTTTGCTCTGAACGGTAACAAGGTAATTTCCCGTGCGGTTTATGTCGTTCTCTGCCTCTATTATCTTCTGGCTTAATTCGCTCATCAGTCCGTCTGCTTTCGCTACTTCGGCAGCGGTAGCTGCAAGCTGTTCTTCGGCCCGCTCAAGAGCGCTCTTCTTCTCCTTGCTTGCCTTACTTATTTTATGATATTCTACCAGTGAGTAATTAACCTGTAGTTCCTTGAGTCGTTGGCTGTATTGCAGGTAATTTCTCGCCTTGCCTGCCTGGAGTTTCACGCTTCGAAGTTGCTTTTGCACTTCACCCAAAATATCCGCTAATCGCAGCAGATTTTGTTCCGTACGCTCTAATCTGCGAAGCGCCTCATTTTTGTGTGTTTTATATTTGCTTATGCCAGCCGCCTCTTCAAATATGGCTCTTCTGTCGGTCTTCGATGCGTTTAAGAGCTGCTCAACCTGTCCCTGCTCAATAATCGAGTATGCTCTTACGCCTATGCCGGTGTCCATAAATAATTCGCGGACGTCTTTTAGCCGGCACATCTTGTTGTTTATCCGGTATTCACTCTCTCCGCTTTTGTATATTCGCCGGGTAATTTGCACCTCGTCTGTTTCAATCGGCAATCGCCCTGTCCCGATTCCATCGGGATTGGAGATAAACAAACTCACCTCCGCCATTGCCGCTGGCTTTCTGCTGCCGTTACCGCTGAATATCACATCAGCCATCTGTCCGCTTCGCAGACTCTTGACTCTCTGTTCGCCAAGGACCCACTTTACGGCATCGACGACGTTGCTCTTGCCACAGCCATTGGGGCCAACAATGCCGGTTATAGACGAATCGAATTTGAACTCTGTCTTGTCAGCGAAGCTCTTGAATCCGTTGAGAACAATTTTTTCAAGTCTCATTTATCAATCTCGAAAATACACGACGCAATACGATATTATTATCGGCTGGTGCGCTGTTATTTCTTGAGGGCGATTTTGGGTAGAGGCCCCGCCTGAAACTGTGCTTCTACCACGCCTTTATCACACATCCGCTTCAAGAGGACGATTACATCGGAATATGAAACGCCTAATCCACGAGGGCCTTCCCCTGCTTTTTTGACCGGCTCCTCACACAGGGTGCGAATAATATCACCAAGCTCGAAAGAGCTTTTCAACTGAATTACCACGCTGGGCCGTTTTGGGTGTTTGCGTATTAGCGACACATATTTTTGCCCGGCTGGAGCATTTATTGTTATGTTACCGTCAGCCGATTGTATAAAAGTATTGTCGCGACATTTTATTGGTGCCCCGAACAGCACAATTCTCGGCTGGCCGCTGCGAGAAACAAAGATTGCTTTGCGTTTGGTTTGTGCGATTTGTTCCAGATAAAATCTATGTGCTATGCGCTCTTGTGCTATTGTTATATCATCCAACTTTCGCAATTGCTCA
This sequence comes from Planctomycetota bacterium, assembly GCA_003644295.1. Taxonomy (GTDB): domain Bacteria; phylum Planctomycetota; class Phycisphaerae; order Sedimentisphaerales; family Anaerobacaceae; genus B140-G9. The sequence continues at coordinate 416 of QNBZ01000017.1, read as the reverse complement.
TACGCAGCCAGCGTGACGGCAAAATCATCATCGTTCAGCAATCTTCGTGATATTGCAGCGGCATCGTTGCGTTTGGCCGCCGCGGTAATCGCCTTCAAGGCCTCGATTCGGTAGCCAGAATCTTTATCCGCAGCTATTTGTCGAAGAGTTTTCAAACCTAAGTTACTGCCCAGGTTGAGCATACATCGGGCCGCTCGCAGCCGTACCTGCTCTTTGGATGAATTCAGCAGGGCGGCAAGTTTACCGATGCTTTCCTTACCTATTGCTTCAAGAGCGATTTCACTTTGCTCCTTGTCTTGCGAAACAGCGAGCTTTCTGACGAATGTTTTTATTCTGTCCTTCGTGGCTTGCGGAGTATCAGCAATGTATGTTGCCTTGACTATCGAGATGAACCGTTGTTTCTGTTCCGCATATTT
>QNBZ01000016.1 GCA_003644295.1 Planctomycetota bacterium | reverse complement strand
AGGGATGTGGATTTTTGGAATTGGAGTTGGGACGATAACGATGCTCATAAGAATTGTCGGAGAATATCCGGAAGGGGTGATGTTTTCTGTCCTTTTGATGAATGCTGTAACGCCTTTGCTCGACAGGTTCTGCAAACTAATCCCTGCTGGAGGCAAACCAAAAACCTGAGGTCAAAAATGGAAAATCAAAAATCTGTGGTGAGCAAAGTCGAACAATCGAAAATTAAATACTTTATCCAGCAAAGCTGGCTGTTGATTGTCGCTTCGTTCTGCTTTGGTCTGCTGATAGCGATAGCCAGTGTTACCTTGTCGCCAAGAATTGAGCGGAATAAGACCAGTAAAATCGACGGGTTGATGGCTTCTTTGCTGCCGGACGCCAGGCGGTTCCAGCCGGCAGCCGAGCTGCAAATCAAATCACCCAAGGGCAAGGAAATGAAGAGCAAAATCTACAAGGCCATTTCCGGAGCAGGTGAGCAGATTGGCTGGGCTTTTAGTTGTCAGGGTCCCGGATTTCAGGACAAAATCGAATTAGTCGTGGCTGTTGATAAATCTTTTGAGAAATTTGCCGGCTTTGCTGTGCTGGCAAGTAATGAGACACCTGGCTTTGGAGACCGCATCAAGCTGCCTTACTATCGTAATCAGTTTGCAAAAGCGCCGGCTGATAAACTGCATCTTGTCAAAGCCGGCAACCCTGGGAAAATCGATTCCGAAATTGTAGCTATAAGCGGAGCTACCGTAAGCAGCAGGGCGGTTGTTGATATAATAAATAATTCTCTGACGCAGGTAAAAGAGCAGATGCAGGCGAAAGGGCTAATCGGCAATGGCAAATAAATCCCCATCCCAACCCGGTATTTACAAACAGACGCTTCTGGCTGGGCTGTGGCGTGAGAACCCAGTCTTTCGGCTGCTGTTGGGTATGTGTCCGACATTGGCGGTTACCGCAGCCGTCAAGCCGGCTTTGACGATGGGGCTTTGCGTTATATTTGTATTGCTGTGCAGCAACATTGTCGTCTGCCTGATACGCAATCTCCTCAAGCCCCACCTGCGAATCCTGATGTTCACTCTGACGATAGCGACTTTTGTTACCATAGCCGACTTATTTCTGAAGGCGTTTGCAGCCAGGATGAGCGAAACGCTCGGTCCCTATGTGCCGCTTATTATTGTTAACTGTATTATCATCTGCAGGGCTGAGGCCTGCGCAAGCAAAAACGGTCTGTTTGTAAGTATTGTTGATGCACTTGGTATGGGACTTGGTTTTACACTGACGCTGTGTATTTTGGCTGGTATACGGGAAGTACTAGCGACAGGCAGGATATTCGAGGTTGCGATAATGCCGGATGCGTTTGTGCCGTGGGCTGCGATGAGTATGCCGGTCGGGGCTTTTATAACTCTGGGACTGCTGCTCGGATTAGTCAACATAATCAGTAAAAAGAAGAATTAAAAGGAAAGATTTATGGATACGCTCAACATTCTGCTTATGGGCTTTATATCCATCGTCATAGTCAACAATCTTGTCTTGACAAAGTTTCTTGGTATATGTCCTTATCTTGGCGTATCGGGTAGAATAGATATGGCTTTCGGTATGGGGCTTGCGGTAACATTCGTCGTAACTCTCAGCGGCACGCTGACCTGGCTGCTCGACCATTTAATTTTGATACCGATGAATTTGGAAGTTACGCGATATGTCTGTTTCATATTGGTTATCGCCGGTGCTGTCCAGCTTGTTGAGATGTATATTAGAAAATTTTTCCCCACTTTGTACGAGAGCTTTGGCATATTTTTGCCGCTGATTACTACGAACTGTGCGATTTTAGGGTTATGTTTATTTATAAATCTTTGGGGCATTAACAATCTGCTTGAAGCGGCTGTTTTAAGTTTCGGCGCAGGCATTGGTTTTACTATGGCGATTTGCATAATGGCCGGCATACGCGAGAATTTGAATCTTGCCGACGTTCCAAAATGTCTCAGGGGAGCACCGATTACGTTGATTACTGCCGGATTGCTTACGCTGGCGTTTATGGGTTTCGCAGGAATGATTAAATAAGTGAATTAGTGGTGTGGTAATGAGTTTGGCTGATGTTTATCAATTATGGAGCAGTGCCTGGCCGGCAGGATTGACAATGCTGGGGCTTGGCGTCGGCTTTGCGATTGTGTTGCTGATTGCAAACGAAAAACTCAAGGTTGAGGTTGACCTCAAAGTTGAGCAGATTTACGAGGTGTTGCCGAACCTCGATTGCGGGGCTTGTGGTTACCCCGGCTGTAGGCAATACGCCAAAGCTGTTTTGGAAAATCCCGAGCTGCTCGGAAAATGTGCGCCCGGCGGGCAGCAGGTTGCGGAAAAAATCGCCCGGCTTTTGAACCTTCAGGTCAGCGACTCTGGCACTCCTGAAATGCCGATTGTACATTGCCGTGCTCACACCGCAGACAAAACCTATCGTGCGATATATCAGGGAATATCGACCTGTATCGCTGCGAACGCATTAGCCCCTGTGCAGGCCTGTAAGTTCGGCTGCCTCGGCTTCGGCGATTGCGTAAGTGTCTGCAAATTCGATGCCATTCACATCGTTGACGGTTTAGCTACCATTGATTACGAGAAATGCACTGGCTGCGGTGCTTGTGCAAAGGCCTGTCCGCGGAACATTATTGAGATGTCGCCGTTCTTACAGGAAAATATGATGACTGTCGCTTGCAGCAGCAAGGAGACCGGCAAGGCAACGCGCTCAATGTGCAGGGTCGGCTGTATCGGCTGCGGCCTGTGTGCAAAACAGAGCGATATGTTCTCGCTCGAAGATAATTTAGCCAGAGTAGATTACGAAAGGTATCAGCCCACCGAGCAAGCCGAAACCGCTATGAACAAATGCCCGACAAAGGTAATCATCTACGTTGGCAAAACCGCTCAAGTCGTGAAGCGTGTCTCGTGACTCGAATTACGGATTATGAATTAAAAACTGCGAGCCGACCGAAGGTCGGCGTGGCAATTTCATATTTAGTCGTCCCTGAAAAAGTGCATTTTAAGTTTTAACTGAACTTTTGCAAAGTTGAATTTTTGTACTCCAAATGGGTAATTTGACGATAAATATCGGTAGGAAAACATGTTACAAAATCATGTAGGATATGATTATGCCCGCTATCGTTCAATTCCCAAAGGTCGTCGAAGAAGCTCTCGAAAAATTCGGTTCTTTCTTTGCCAACGAGCCCGAGCGTAAACATTTTGCTGAATATATCACCGGGTTGATTATCGCAAACAAAAAAAAACGTCTCTGCAATAAACAGGGAGCTTGCTGTTACCACAGACCAATCCTGTCTCAGCCGCTGGATAACCACAACTCAATGGGATGAAGAGGTTTTCAATCAGTTGCGGCTGGATTGGCTTTACCTTGAAAATGCAAAAGTTTAGTTTTTAATTCAGAAATTGTTTTTCAACTTCGGTTTTTATAAGCTGCTTGGCATCTTCCAGAGGACCATTTAAGTAAACAGCCGCAGCCATTGTATGGCCGCCGCCGCCGAACTTGGCGGCTATCTTGCGAACATCTGCCGCTCCGCTACTTCGTAAAGAGCATTTAATCCTGCCATCAGCCAATTCAACGAACAAAGCCACCACCTCAACACTGCCTATCCGTTGACATTCATTGATTAAGTTTTCCGTATCACTATATTCAGCGCCGGCCCGCTTGAAATCCTGCTGTGATAAATGCTGCGTTGCATACCGGCCATCAAGATGCAATTCGAGCGTATTGAGCATAGCCGTCATCAGTTTGAACCGCTGGTGCGAAAAGTTCTGATACAAATCATGATAAATTTCCGTAGGATTTACGCCTGCGTCAATTAGTTCGGCGCAGGTTTTAAGCGTCCTGCTGTCCGTATTGCTGAACCGGAACCAGCCGGTATCGGTAGCTATTGCTACAAAGAGGGCGGTTGAGATTTTCGTGGTTATTGGCCAACCAGTATATTTCAGCAGGTCAAAAACAATCAAAGCGGTCGCCGCTGCGCTGGTATCAATCAACTCGACATTGCCGAGGCCATTGGTTGTTACGTGATGGTCGATTACTAAAATCGGCTTATCACTGCGCTTCAAATACTCATCAAATTTCGGCAGTTGGTTATAAGTATTGGTATCGACAATAATAATCAAGTCGCAATCTATGCTTGTTTTTTCGCTGACAACCTCCGGCTTTTGCTCAAACAGAAATTCGTACCATTGCGGTAGTTCCGAAAGCAATAACGTCTTTACATTTTTGCCGAGTGCAATTAGCGTTTCAGAAATCGCCACAACGCACCCGCAGGCGTCGCCGTCCGGCTTGATATGAGTGGTGAGCAAAACATTGCCGGATTTGTTAATTAACTCAACAGCTTTTTGAAAATCGTTGTCCGCCATAAAAATCATTACATACAGATAACAACATAGCCAGGTCCATTCTTAACATATCTTGTGGCAGAAGCAAGGTTTTCCTTGTTCACAAATATTTTGTACCGCCGTGAGGGCGTAGATGAAAGTACGATTAAGCAACATTTTTTCTGTAAATTCTTTTTTCTTTCGAATCAGCGGATTCGTTTTCGCTCTCCATTTCCACGTTCATATCCAATATCTTTTTGCTTCCTTAAATTGTCCTTCGGATATCCTCATCGCTATAGATAATCCCCCGTAATGGAACTACAGGCCTTTATCCGGCTCGGCCACTTCAAAAGATATTTCAGAGGTGTATTTCCGGCGTGCCGTGGCATTACAGCTTGAAGCGAATAACATTATTTAATTCAAATTTTTCGTTCCTCTTTTTATCAAGGTGGTAGCATCACCTCATATCGGGGAAATCGGGGTGATAGGATTCGAACCTACGGCCTCCTGCTCCCAAAGCAGGCGCTCTAGCCAAACTGAGCTACACCCCGCCAATTCCGGGGTTTCCGCTGGACACATATTGCCTGATGCCGTTTCGGAAAAACAAAATTATATATGTCAAAAAGGCATTTTACACAAACTGCGTTAGTATTGCAATATAATCGTATTATGTTCGGAGCGGTTTGAAATTACTTTTCAGGCGTCGAATTTACAGCATTTCGTTGAAAAATGGCTTGCATATTTGCAAACGCTGATATACAATCTTAGTATGAGAGTTGCTTTCCCGGTAGAAAGGAACGATATTCCAAAACTATGACACACGGAACTGAAAGACGATGGCTGTTGCCGGCATTGCTTGTGCTGGGGGTATTGTGTCTGCTTTTTGTAGGCGGCAGGATGGGCTTGCCGGAAAACGCTCAAGGACAGTTACAGAGCGACTCAGATAGTGGTATTTTAGTAGTTCCGGTTCGGTTCGGGCGGGATAACTACGGGCTTGCGATGGTCGATACGGCTGGACAAACACTATGGATTTACGAGATAAACAGCCGCGGCCCAGCTTACAATCGGTTAAAATTGTTGGCGGCGAGAAGCTGGAAATATGACAGACTGCTGCAGCAGTACAACACGGCTGAGCCGAAGCCGGAACAAGTAAGGATGCTCCTGGAAAATTTGGGCCAACAGAGGAAAAAACAGGACGAGGGCAAACAGCAGGATTCGGATGTAAATGCTTTCCGTGTGGATGAGCCAAACGATAGTAATATAGCCGATTAACAAAAAAGCTGTGGTTTATGGGAGGATGAGCAATTATGGCTGGCATGTTCTATTCATTGGAAGAAGTTGCCGAGAAACTCAATAAGACAGAGCAGCAAGTAAGAGAGATAGTCAAGCAGGGCAAATTGCGAGAGTTTCGTGACGGCCCGAATTTACTGTTCAAGGTTGATGAGGTCGAAGCGTTATCGTCCGACACAACTGTTATGGCGTCTGAAGAGTCTTCCACACAATCCGAGAGCCAGGCAGATAATGATGAGATTTCATTAGCGCCGGAGCCGGATGAGCCAGTGCCAGCCGAAAGTGGGTTGACAAACGCCGATACAGTAATCTCTGGTGAAGAAACCAGCGCATTTGGAGAAAAAGACAGCAAGCAGGATGTAACGGACGATTTGGCCGGCGAGACCAAAACTGAACAGGGTGAGGTATCTTTGGAGGAGATTGAAGAGGATGTAAATTTGGATACTTTCGGCAGTGGGTCAGGATTGTTAGACCTTTCACTGCAGGCCGATGACACCTCGTTAGGCGGTATTCTTGATGAGATTTATACGCCTGAAGGCGAAGAGGGTCAGGAAGTTGGTGCGTCCGGCTCGGCGATGGAAGTTGGTGTAGATGCAGAACAAATGCTTTCGGAAACGTTGCAGGCCGGCCCGGATGTATCGGCGATGGTTCGGGGCTATGTTGAGCCGGAGCCGGATACGATAAGTAACGCATTTGGGTTTATGTTGTTTTTGCCTTTGCTGGCCGTTGCCTATACCGCTGTAGTGGCGGTAGCCGGCTTCAACGATTTAATGCCTGCGGTTCTGGAAAAAATACAGGGCGCAATATGGTATATTGTGATTGGAGTTATCGTGGTGGCGGGTTTGATAGTTGGCGGGGCTTTTATACTCACCAGCAGCGGCACAAAGTCCGCAAAGAAGCCGAAGGCGAAGAAGCAAAAGAAGCCGAAAGTGGAAGGAACTGCCGAGCCGGCACCGGAATCCGAGCCAGAGACCGAGTAAGAATTCGACAGGTTGTTTTAGTCAGTGCCTGAGTTTACTGCTTCTATAAATTCCAGATATTTCTATTTATCAATTCCTCAACATCAACAGGTTCAATTTTGACAGATTGCTAACCTGCATTTCTCACAATACCTGATTTTGGGATGTTTTTTCACGGCACAGAGCGGCTAAACATATCATCTTTTTATGCAAGGTTTTTCAGTATTGGCAGCTTACAAAATCGGCGAAGATTTTCATACACCTGCTTAAAAAGCTGCTGATACGGATAATTTTCAGACAGACAAACCCATACCTTGTGAACCGTTGCCTTAATCTGCTCGATTAAGTCAGAGTATCGATGGTCGGTAAAGCATCTGGCAAACTGGCGAATTATATCGGTAATTTGTTCAACCTGCCGAAGAAGCAGTCCACCGGAGTCGGATGAGATGTTACCACTGTTGAAATGAGTGACGATTTTGCGGGAATTTTCTGTTTGAAATTCGAGGGTTTTTTGATTACAGTGTGTTTTCGCAAGACAGCTTCTTGTCTTTGGTTTAAGTTTTTTCTTATGAAGGCTTTATGCCATAACAAGGAGCTTTTTCAATGGGGTTGTGAGAAGTGCGTGTTAAATATGGCTCGCCCACGGGTGGCGTGGCTAAACAAATTGATGTTAGTGGGAAATTACGCTTGATATTTTTAGTATCGGTAGCAGTAATGCTATCGCAATAGTGCCGATGATACCGCCCAAAATTATTATCATAGTCGGCTCTATAAGAGCCGTAACGCTCTTAATCGAGGCGTGTAGTTTTTTTTCGTAGAAAGTCGATATTTTATCGCTTACCTCACCAAGCTGGCCGCTCTTTTCTCCTGCTCGAAGCATCCGTATAATCCCTGGTGCAATTAACTTATTACATATCGAAACCTGTATTGCCTCGGATAACTGGTAACCGTCGCGAATCTTTTTGTCTGCATCCGACCAAAGTCGCTCGAAGTAATCATTCCTGCACGAGCTTCGGATTACTTCTATTGTGTCCAGCAGACTTACGCCGGTATTAATCATTGTTGCCATAATACGCATACTACGAGTTATTACAGCATCGATGAACATCGTACCAATCACTGGCGTGTGTATTTTTATGAAATCCATTGTCCGCCGACCGGTTCGTGTGCCGAGCCAGTAATATAAAGCTGCGGATGCCAATATCGACATTGTTAAAATCAGTGTCATCACCTGGGCGTCTCCTATGATGTTGACAATTTTAATCAGCGCCCTGGTAATTCCCGGAAGTGTTGCGCCCCTGATTTCATAAATTTTCGTGAACCTTGGCAGAACAAATAATATCATCGTTGACATCGCCACTATGGCCATCGCCGCCATTATGAACGGATATGTCAATGCGCCTTTAATGTGCCTGCGAGTTTCCGCCTCGAAGTCCAGATAGCTGCTAAGCACGTTCAGCATTTCCGGCATTCTGCCGGAGGCCTCTGATGCCCTGACCATACTGATGAACATCGGATTGAAAACCTTCGGATAAACAAGCAGCGCTTCCGAAAAGTTTTCGCCGTGTTTGACTATCTCGGCTACATTGGCAACCATCTCCTTGAACGGGCCCTGTTCCGATTGCTCGGCAATAACATCGAGAGCATCGCTAAGTATCACCCCGCTATCCAGCATCACCGATAGCTGCGTCGTAAATACTATCAGGTCTGTTTGTTTCACTCTCGTCTTATAAAAATTAGTGTTCAGCGTAGAGCGTTCAGCGTTCAGTTTTCTTTTACTGTTCGCTGTCCACTTGCCGCTGTCCGCTATATTCGTCGGCTCTTCTATAGTTTTTGTTTCTAACGTAACCATTTATCAGTTTTCAGATTGCTGATTGTCATAAATTATTTTCGTTTTTTGCTGTCTGGGTTGTTTTCAATACTTCTTCGACAGAGACAATCCCGGCCTTTACCTTTTCGAGGCCATCCAGTTGAAGAGGAATCATTCCGTTATTCAGCGCCTTATCTCTCAATTCCTTGTAACTGGCCTGATTGTTAATCATTTCCACAATTTCTTCGTTTGGTACAAACAACTCGTGAATGGCAATTCGTCCGGTACAACCGGTATTCCGGCACTTTTTACAACCTACGCCACGGTAAAAATGCTCAACTTTTCCGCTTAACTGTTCGACCGCTTTTCTTATACTAACAGGCGGTTCGTATTCCGTTTTGCAATTCGGACATATTTTTCGCACTAATCGCTGGGCTAAAACCGCAACCAGTGATGCGCTGACCAGATAAGGAGCGACACCCAAATCCAGCAATCGTGTTACTGCGCCTGGTGCATCGTTCGTATGCAGAGTCGAGAGAACTAAATGGCCGGTCAAAGCCGATTGAACCACAATACCGGCTGTGTCTTCGTCACGAATCTCACCAACCATTATTATATCAGGGTCCTGTCTTAACAAATTTCTTAGCGCTGTCGAGAATTCAAAGCCCGTAATTGGGTTCACCTGAAACTGATTAATTCCGGCCATATTACATTCTACCGGGTCTTCTACCGTGCAGATGTTCACCTCGTCTGTGTTCAGTTCAGCGAGAGTAGCGTAAAGTGTGGTATTTTTCCCTGAGCCGGTTGGGCCGGTTACTAAAATTACTCCGTTTGGAGACCGCATTAGCTGCCTGTAGAGCCGCAGATTTTCGTAGGTAAAGCCGAGCGACTCAAGATTAAAAAGAACCTTTTGTGGGTTGAGAATTCTGATAACTGTTTTTTCGCCGGCGTTGCCCGGCATAACCGAGACTCTCAAGTCAATCGGCTTGCCTTCCACTAAAATATGAATGCTGCCGTCCTGAGGAAGTCGCCGTTGCGCAATGTCCATCTCTGCCATAATTTTGATACGCGAAACAATTGCCGAATGCATCTGATATGGCGGAGTCATTTTCTCATATAACCTGCCGTCAACTCTGTATCTGACACGCAACTTCTTATCATCCGGCTCTATATGAATATCGCTGGCGTTCTCCCGAACGGCGTTATAAAGCAGATAATTAACCAGCTTTACTACCGGCGATTGGCCGGCCATCTCTTCAAGATTACCTATGTCCTGTGGGATATTTTCTATCAGAGTGAATTCTTCAAGCCCTTCTTCGTCAATAATGTCGTCGATGACAAAGACGTTGGCGGCCGGCAGATACGTTTCCAATGTGGCTTTAATATCCTTATTCGTTGCACAGACCACCTGTACTTTACAGCCGCTTATACGCTCGATTTCGTCGAGCAAAAAAACATTCGTCGGTTCGCCAACAGCTACCGTAAGCACGTCGTAAACCTTAAACAACGGCAGAACTATATGTTCTTCGAGAAATTCCCTCGGCAAGATATCAAGTGTTTTTGCATCGCATATTTTCGGACTAACCTGGGCATAAGGCAGGCCGTAGGCCTCTGCCAGCGCAGAGGTTATTTGATTTTCCGTGCAGTAATTGTTTTCGACCAGAAGCTCGCCGAGAAGTTTTCGATGGCCCTTATCGCTCTGTTCAGCGAGAACCTTCTCTATCTGTTCGGCTGTAACAACGCCACGTGCTTGCAGCAGTTGTCCTAATCGCATCTTGTTTCCAGTCGCTACTTGACTCATATCTCACATCTCGTATTGCGTATTGTGTTTTCCAACCCCCCGAATAAATCGGTGGGCTAACGGAAAATATGTTTGTTCTCTACACAAAACTTTTTACCGCCTCGGCAAGCTCGGCGTAGCGGTCAAATTCATTTTCAAGCCGAGTAATCTCCAAAATTTTCCTGCAGTTCTCATCAAGTCCGGCTAACCTGAGCTGGCAGTCGTTTTCATGACAGTAATCCCGTACCCATAACAACTGTTCTAATCCCTCACTGTCAATAAATCCTACGCCGCTCATATCAAGCACGATGCCGGCTTTGTGTGAGTTGATTATGCCAGTGATGGTATTTTGAAGCAGGTCGGTAAATTCACTGTCTAGTTCTCCCTGTAGTTCAACGACAGTAACATTGTTATAATCCTGCGTTTTAACTTTCATCTTATTAACGTCCCCACAGCCATAGCCCCATATTTAGCAAAATCGTCTTTGTTGCAAGTCCCTGTAAGCTCACTCTGTATAATATCCCAGAGTTGATAAACATCGCTGTTGAGAAATATCTTTCCGATTTTTTCGTCAAACTGCGTTCCTAATCCTTTCTTTATTTCCTCCAGCGCCTGTTCCACGGTCATTGCGTCCCTGTAAACTCGCTTCGAGGTCATCGCATCAAAACTGTCTGCCAAGCCGATAATTTTGCCTATGAGTGGTATTTGCTCACCGGCTAAACCATCCGGATAACCTTTGCCGTCTATTCGTTCGTGGTGACACAATACGCCCGGAACAATATCGCGCATTTGTTTTATTCCACATAATATGTCCGCTCCTATTGTCGGATGTGTTCTTATATGGTCGATTTCCTGCTCTGTTAGTCGGCCTTTTTTACACAGTACCGCCTCGTTTATCCCTATTTTCCCTATATCGTGAAGCAGCCCTGCTAAATAAATCCTGCTCACCTGTTCCTCGTTCAGCATCTGTTCATCGGCGCATCTTTTGGCAATCCAGTGCGAAATGAACGCAACCCTTTCGGAATGGCCACGCGTGTATGGGTCCTTGGCGTCAATGCTGCTTGTTAATGCCTTCAACGAACCTATAAATAATTCTTTGAGGTCATTGAATAACCTGCTGTTCTCGATGAACACGGCACAACTGCTGGCCACAGAGTCGAATAGTTTTATATCGGCGCTGTCGAAATCCAGCTTGTCGATGTTATTGACCGCAACCATCATTCCTATTATCGAGCTGCTGACTTGAGTCTGTTTTCCAAAGCTGCCATATCCTCTGTCTTTGCCGTGCAATGGTACTGCGATAATGCTTTTTATATTGTCCGGCCAGCTATACTTGAAAGGTGAATCCACTTTGCTGTCCAGCAGGGCATCTTTGCCGTTTTTTATTTCATCTACTAACCGGCTGTATAAGACAGCCGTTGTTCGGTCGTCTATATCTATGTCCCCACGTCCCGCGGCCAGAACCAGTTTTTTTTCGTTCTCTACGGTCTTTTCCAGCAGTATTGCGATACCTTCAACGCTGACGATTTCGGTTAAGCTATCACAAGCCGTTTGCAGATAGTTGGCATCTGATTCGTTCACCATCATATTTGTGCTGAGCTTGTGAAGCAGAACTAACTCTTCATAGGCCTGTCCAAGCTCGGTGCCGAGCAGTTCGATTTGT
>QNBZ01000015.1 GCA_003644295.1 Planctomycetota bacterium | reverse complement strand
TGCTGGAACCGATTGTTTCGTATTGAATGAGGGCGGGCGTTTCCTGCAACTGTATGGTTCCGGCTTGGTTGATAACAAAGACAACAGGAGCGGCGCTGTGCTGGTATTGCACGATATCACCCGAACCCGCCAGTTAGAAGAGGTGAGACGCGACTTTGTTGCTAACGTCTCTCACGAGCTTAAGACACCTATTACCTCAATCAAGGGCTTTGTTGAAACACTACAGGAAGGCGCTCTTGATAAGCCCGAAGAATCGAAGCGCTTTCTTGAAATAATCGCTAAACACGCCGATAGATTAAATGCCATTGTTGATGATTTGTTAAGCCTTTCCAGATTGGAAGAAGACAGCGAGCAAAGAAGGATTTCGTTTGAAAAAACAAGCATAAGGCCGACTCTCGTTTCAGCTATTGAACTTTCTAAAGTTAAAGCAGAAGAAAAACATATAACAGTCGAACTGCTTTGTGATAAAGAGATAACGGCAAAAATAAATTCTGCTCTTATAGAACAGGTGGTACTTAATCTTATTGATAATGCAATTAAATACAGCCAAGACAATAGTAAGATACAGGTTAGTACTCAGAAAACAGAAAATGAGGTTTTTATTAAAGTATCAGACCAGGGCTGTGGAATAGAAAAAGAGCATCTCGACCGCATTTTTGAGCGTTTTTACGTCGTTGACAAAGGCCGAAGCCGCAAGCTGGGGGGGACCGGCTTAGGCCTTGCAATTGTCAAGCACATCGCCCAGGTTCATAACGGATACGTAACAGTAGAAAGTACACTTGGAAAGGGCAGCACCTTCATTGTTCATTTGCCCGTCAATTAAAATTCAACGCGCACTTTCAAATCCCTCCTGAATATCTCTGTAAGCTAACCACATATTGGCCAAGGCGTATAAATTTTATTCTAATTCTAATAGAACTCTCATCTATTCCTAACGGCCCTTATGTACAAGCACACCTAATGAAAGTCCGCTTTTTGCAAAGAGAAGGAACGAACATCAGGCATAAGGCCGAAGACTATAAATGTTAAACTTTTTTGATGAAAGGAGACAATGTAATGGAAGCTACGAACAAAGAAAATTTGAGAAGAGTTGTAATGAGAACAGGCATTAATGGATTTACGATTGTGGAGCTGCTCGTGGTAATTTCGATAATCTCTTTGCTTATGAGTATCCTCCTGCCAAGTCTTAATAGGGCAAGGCAAAGCGCCTACGCAGTGAAGTGCGCCTCAAATGAGAGAAATGCCGGTATAGCAATGAGTGTTTATGTCGCTGATGAAGAGTATTACCCGGCCTCTTACCTTTATTGCTCAACAAGGGGAAAACCTTCATGGAGTATGTACAAACAGAATGCGAACCAATATCAAGGCAACGGTTATATCCATTGGTCATACTATCTTTTCTCCTGTGGACAGTGTGACGAGAGCGCTTTTGAATGCCCGGCCATACGGCATTATGGCGCCCCGAGGACCAATCCCGGCGGCGACGAGGATGACTGGGAAGAAGGCCAAGTCGATATGGACGGCAGGAGCGGCCGTAATCCGTCACTGGAAGACTTTCAGGCCCCTCGTATGGCTTATACCGGCAATGGAGCTATTATTGTCCGTAATAAATTCAAGGAAAGCTACAGTGGAAATTACTCCAGGTTTAACCGTTTTGTTAAAGCTGTCAGGGTACGGAGGCCCTCCGAAGTTATCCTCACGACAGAATTTAACAAAAACTGGAAGGTCATCGCTGTGGGTGGCTCTACTCAGGAAAGCAATTTTCTTGTTAAAAGTCACAGGCCCATTACGCCTTTTCACGCTCTTGATACGGGTTCAGATGTTTATAGCGGCGACAAATGGCTGGGTTTCAGATATGGAGCTCCCGGCCTTACATATGGCATAGTAGCTGAAGATTTTGTGGACAAGAATGAAATTGCTCGTGTTCCTCTCAACGCTGTTGGAAGACACCACCCGGGTAGCTATAGAGGCAACATAAATCTTGGCGATGCAGGTATGAACAAAAAAGATATGGGCGGCACCGCTAATTTTATGTATTGCGACGGACATGTGGAAAGAAAGCATGTCCTTGAAACCGTGGAAAATGCAGAATGGGGCCGTACCTTTTACGGGATTACAGGCAAAAATAATGTCATACGAGATTGAAAGTTATCTAAGCAAAAAGGACGTGAACGGGCTTCTCAATTAATCGTGGCTTATAACATCTTGTTCAACATCTACTGTAATACAGAAGTGGCTTCAGAACAGAGGGTTGATGAAGTAGAAGGCTATCGTGGATACCAAAGACGACGAGGGTGGAAGGTGGTGATGCCAATGACACAATGACACAGGATTAACCTCCAGTAGTGGAGAGTTAAAGGTTGGTAAAGGATTCTATATTTGTTTTAGTGCTTGAAAAAGCAACCAAAATACAAACCAAATATCATTAGGAGGTATGTAAGATGAATTTAAGAAATCTCATTATTTTGACAGTTGTTTTAGCTGTGCTGGTTCCGGCCTCGGCTGACAACGGTGAAGTAACATTTAGCGGTGCAACTCAGTTTGATTGGTTCTTCAGTTTTGAAGACAATTTCCCTGCGGCAACACACGATTACATCGATGTTGACAATGACGGCGTAAAAACCACGGATATTGACCAGCTTGCCACAACATACACCGGCAGCGAAACAGAGCAACAGCTTCTGGAACTGGGCCCCTGGATTATAAATTACAGGGGTATCGGTTCTGGTACCGGCCTGAAGGAACTCATTGCCTACTACGACAGCTCGCCTGACTGCAACGTTCTGCCTGACGTTGACGGTACCGTCAACAGATGGGAGTACAGCATAAGTTGCCTTTATCCGTTCGACCCAGTGGATCGAATCGATATCGCAGTTATGGATGTTCCCGCAAGCCAGTTTGTTAGTGTCGGTTCGGAAGAAGATGCTTTCCCGTGCAGAAGACCTTATGAAGAAGGTTACGGGATGAGCTGCGTTACACCCTGGGATGCAAACAGCACTAACAAGCTCGCAGATATGGGCGTGCTCAACATCAATGTCTCTGACCCGGACGCCGAGACCATCTTCGATTATCCGGTTGGCTGGCTGCCATTCTGCTTTGTTGCCAGCAGATCTACAGGCCTGCAGGATGTAACTACCCATCAACTCGCATCTCTTTACCTGACCGGTCGTATGCCCTGTGGTATCAACTACAACGTTGGTACGCGTCACAGCGGTTCTGGTACACGTAACGCCTGTATGAGTTCGATCGGCGTTGACCCTTCCTGGGGTCGTGGTGATAACCTTGGTGAAACAGGCAAAGGCACAGAGAAGGAAATTCTTGGTCCTAACCACCAGATTAACAACATCACCAGTTCGAGTACATTGAGAGATTGTCATAGAAATAACCGCTTTATGGTTTCTTACCAGAGTCTTTACGGCAGCAAGGGGGTCCCGAAGATTAACTCCGGTTGGTATGAGTGTCTCAATGTCAGCTTCGATTGCGGCAAAACGTATGTTCGTCCCGAAGATACGGTTTCTCTTAACGAGATTCCTGATTTTGCCGAAGCATACAATGATGGTGAGCATCCGTGGTTCCAATCCAACATTTTCTGGCCGAATGCATCGAACGGCTGGAGAATTGGTGGTTCCGAGACCTTTGCCTCTGTTGGTGACCCTTACGCTACCGACCTGCCTGCCCATCTTGATGAATACGAAACGGCAACGCACGGCTTCGGTATGAGAAACCAGGACGCAGCGGCGTATATGGTCAACCTTATCGAGAGTATTAAAGATGTTCAGGAACTTGGTCCTTCACCTGCAACTGCCGGCTCACCTGGACAAGCTCTTGCATCCAAGGCCATTCTTGTAGCTGGTATTTACGGCATCCCGAATCCTGCGTGTCCCACACAGTACGTAGTTGACCCTTGTCTCTATAACCCGGCCCTGACTGGTCTGCCCATCGGCAACGCTGGCCTTGAGCCTTACGGCTCCAATGGCTATGGTCTGCTACCGGATAGAGACACCGATGGTGACGGTGATTCTGATGGCGCTGATGCTCCTTACAGAAACCTTGCTGACACATTTGATGTAACAGCCATTACCTGGGACGCCAACTATGCTCTCCAGGGCGACATTGATAAAAACCTTATCTGGGATGCATGTGATATCAGTTTGGCAGTGCAAATCATTGAAAACGGCGCTTCAGCTCCTGTAGATACTGATATCAGCTACGATATCAAGTGTGACTTTGATGGTGACGGCTGGTTCACGAAGGAAGACGTTCGTTTTATGGCTGACGGTGTGATTCTTTCTCCGGTCACCAAAGGCGACAAGTGCCTTACTGCTTGTGCCTGCACCTGCTGTACTGATGTTGTATGCCGTCTGAATAACTTCATCGTGGTCGATGAGGTTTCCAGCAGCGGTAACTTCTTTGGCACAACTCTGGCACACGGCACCTATGACGTTGGTGACAGCCGTGCTGACATTGCCAAGCTTGTAGGTGGCAATATCTATGCACAAGCCGGTGCTGCTCCGGTTGCTGACCTTGTGGTCAATCAGACCGATATTTCATACATCCAGAAGGTTCTGACTGGCCGTCTCCTTGGCGACATCGCCAAATATGACGTTCCGGCAAGAGGCCTCTGCTGGATGGATGCACTGGACAGAGTCTATGCCGACTATAGTTGTGATATGAACAACGACCTGCTCATCAACAATGAGGACCTCCGTATTGTTGTTGAGGACATCCTTGAAACCGAGCTTGGTGACTTTGACCTTGATGGCGCCAAGGATGCTGATGACCGTCAGACAATCATCAACCATATAGGACAGCAAGGCACTTACGTCAACGGAGACCTTACCGGCGATGGTGTTGTTAATGGTGCAGACCTCGCCTCGTTTGATGGTGTTGAACTTCCTTCAATGGACACAAACGGCGACGGTTTTGTTGGCTTTGCAGATTTCGCAGAATTCGCAGCCCAGTGGTTGACTGGTGTTTATTACTAAAAACCTACCAGTTAGTCAATGAGGCCGCAGAGAGGCCGGATGTATGTGTATAAATCGAAGCCACCGAACAAACACAAAAAAGCCAAGAGGGTGTTTGCTTAGATTTTTGGGCCTCCATTATGTTGAGCCTTGAAAGGATGCTTTATATCTTTCTCAAGGCTCAGCCACTAATATCGCAGAGGATGCCATCTGATTTTTATAAGGCGTGAAAATGTATGAGTTAAGTTCTAACATTTTGTGCTTGATTGGGATTGTATACTTATTCTGGCGGTTTGTTACGTTTTTCCGTGTTCTACTACGATTAGTTTGCCAATCCAGGAGAATGACAGATAAATCGATTGTAGATGAAATCTTGAAATTATGTTACTGCAACTTCACTGCTTTTAGCGATTCTGAGTAAAGCATTTTTTCACCATAAACAAAATTCTAACACTGCCCTCATATCTGCCTAACATTTTTGAAATACCTTTTCAGTAAAGATGTTCTTCGGGGCTGGCCTGAAGAATGAAATTACGGATATTTTTTATGGAGGTACAAAAATGAAAAAAAGGAATGCGTTAGCAATGATGCTGCTTTTACTGGCTTTTGGAGTGTATGATGTCAAAGCCGATGAGCTGGCTGAGCTGAAACAACAGATGGCTCAGATGCAGCAACGGCTCGAACAACTTGAAGCAAAGCAAAAACAGCAAGACAAAACAATGGAAGAAAAAATATCGGAGGCAGTGAAAGAAAAGCAGGTAGGAGCATTGCCTGACAGCTTGAAATGGGCCGAAAATATAAAATGGAGCGGCGATTTTCGGTACAGGCATGAATCAATAGACAATGAGACGGCTTCAACACAAAGAGACAGAAACAGGATTCGTGCAAGATTGAAAATAGAAGCGAAAGTTAATGATGAGTGGGATGCTATTTTTCGGCTTGCCAGCGGCAGCAGTGACGCACCGACATCAACTAATCAGACACTTGGTGATTCAGCCAGTGATTCTTTCAGTAGTAAGGAAATCTGGCTGGACTGGGCTTATGCTGATTATCACCCAGATTGGAAACCAGGCCTGAATATTCTGCTGGGCAAGATGGCTAATCCTTTTTATAAAGTTGGCAAAAATCAGCTCATCTTTGACGGCGACTTGAGCCCGGAAGGCGGTGCGGCAACATACAAGTGGAATCTCAACGATTCAACTATCCTAAAAGTAACCAGCGGCGGCTTTTGGTTGCGTGAAAGAAGTACGGATGCTGATACGAGTATCTTCGGTGTTCAGGGATTGCTGAAGCATAAGCTTTCCGGCGATAGCCATATTCTTGGTGGTATCAGCTACTATGATTTCGGTAACATCAAAGGCAAAAGTTTAAGCGGCATAAGCTCCAAGGGCAATACCATATCCGGAGGTCTTTACACTAATGATTATGACATTATCGAG
The DNA here is from genome assembly GCA_003644295.1 of Planctomycetota bacterium. Taxonomy (GTDB): domain Bacteria; phylum Planctomycetota; class Phycisphaerae; order Sedimentisphaerales; family Anaerobacaceae; genus B140-G9. The sequence goes on along the minus strand of QNBZ01000015.1, from coordinate 5,840 downwards.
GGTTTTGGAGAGTACGGCTTCAAAATTGGCGATGTGCCGACCGCTGTTTTTGGTGCTTACGTAAATAATATAGGTGCAAGTAGTTCTGAAGATACCGCCTGGCTTATTGGAGCAAAGTACAATAAGGCCAAGAAACCTGGTTCGTGGGAAATATCTTACAATTACAGAGACGTTGAGAAAGATGCTGTTGTTGGCGGTATCTGTGATTCGGACTTCATCGGCGGTGGTACTGACGGCAAGGGTCATGTATTAGGATTCAAGTACCAGTTGGCAAAGAATGTACAGGCCGGCCTTCATTACTTCATAAATGAAAAGAATTCGAGCAGTATCAGAGACGATTACAGACTGCTCCAGGCAGACCTGATTTTCAAGTTCTAACGATGTTTAATAAAATTCTAACCTGATTCTAACAAAAATCTAACAATGAAAACCTAAACTAAATTGGACAAAATTAAGGAGACCGAAAAATGAAAAGAATTATTGTATGTGGCCTGATTATGCTTGGTTTGGTTTTAGCATCTGAGCTAATCGCTGGCCAAAAACAGACCTTGCAAATCGAGGGTTCAACCACTGTCGGCCCAATAGCAGATGCCTTTGCCGAGGTTTTCAAAAACAAATATCCGAATCTTGACATAACAGTTAAGAAAACCGGAAGCGGCGACGGTGCTGCTGCGTTGGTAGATAAGCGCTGTGACGTAGCTATCATGAGCCGGTTTATGAAGGAAAAAGAATTCAAAAGAGCCGTAGAAAATGGTGTATTTCCTGTAGCCCACGTAGTAGCGATGGATGGGGTCTGCGTTGTTGTTCATCCCTCCAATCCTGTTACGCAACTAAGCACCTCGCAAATTCGTGATATCTACAAGGGTAAAATTACGAACTGGAAAGAAGTTGGAGGAGCTAATTTACGTATCGTAGTGATTACCCGTGACACATCTTCAGGAACCTATGAGACCTTTCATAAACTTGTTATGAACAAAGAAGAAATGGGTTCGAGTGTCGAATACGTAAATTCCAATCCACAAGCACATGTCAGGGTCAAGACTACAGCCGGAGCTATTGGATATGTAGGAATCGGCTTTCTGGATTCTAATGTTAAAGCTCTGAAGGTTGATGGAGTTGCACCGTCGCGGCAGACTATTGCAACGGGGCAATATCCGGTTGCCAGGCCTTTGTTTATGTTCACGAACGGCTATCCAAAACTTGGAAGTATGACATATAAGTTTTGTACATTTTATCTGACGGAAACCGGCCAGGAAATCATCGAAGCTAAGGGATTTATACCAACGACTAACTACTGACATAACTTCGTGGCTAATATTATGCAAAACCTTGAATTAAAACCAGCGGTTGATAAGTATCAGCCGCTGGTTCTTACACCTTTAGAGGACATAAGGGGGTTTTTATTTCACCACCTGGGGCGTTTTCTGCTCTTTCTGATAACCTTCAGCTCAGTTCTTCTGATGTTGCTGATTTTCTTTTTTGTCATTCGTGAAGCAATCCCTTTCCTGATGAAGTTCAACTTAACTGAATTTCTAACAACAAAGTCGTGGTATCCTGAAGCCAGCACGCCTAAATTCGGTGCTCTATCTCTGATAGTTGGTTCTTTGTATGTAACCATAGCTGCACTTGTATTTGCCGTTCCTACTGGAATTCTGGCTGCAATTTTTTTAAGTGATATTGTTTCGTTAAAAATCGGGGATTTTATAAAGCCGGTCATCGAAATTTTAGCAGCTATCCCATCGGTGGCTTATGGATTCTTTGCCGTCCTTGTTTTAGCTCCCTGGATGCAAAACAAATTGGGCTTTACAACCGGTACCAATGCCTTAAACGCTTCGATTATTCTCTCGATAATGGCACTGCCTACAATAATAAGTGTAGCCGAAGATTCAATATCGACAATCGGCAGGGAACTGCGGGAAGCTTCTTATGCTTTGGGAGCAACAAGATTTGAGACCATTTTCAAGGTGGTTATACCAGCAGCCCACAGTGGAATCATCGCGGCTATTGTTCTGGGGATGATGAGGGCGATTGGTGAAACAATGGTGGTCTGGATGGCATCCGGTAATGCTAATCAGATTCCTTCTCCCTGGTGGGACTTGTCCCAATCTGTTCGTACTATGACGGCAACCATAGCTGGCGATATGGGCGAAACGCCAAAAGACTCGCTTCATTACGGAGCTCTTTTTGCCATAGGTGTTGTGCTTTTAGTAATGACATTTTTACTTAATATCATAAGTGAATACTTCCTTGCTTCAGCTAAGAGAAAATCGGGGAAATCTTAAACTATGCGTCATATTATTCGCCGAATAACTGATAAAGCTTTCACCATCCTGACAGGAACGAGCGTTGTGCTACTTACGTCTGTGCTGCTGATTATTCTTGGCCCTATGGTCTGGAGAGGAGCAAAAGCTGTTATATTCAAAGACACCATAGAATTTCGCAAAATGCAGCTTGACCTTTACAACAGAGGTAATTCTGAAGCGTTAAAGATTGAAACATCTGAAACCGAGAGTTTTCGTAGGACTGTCTATAAGATTGTGGACGATTTCAAACATGGTATCGACACCGAGGAACTGATAGATAAATCCAAACAAATTTACCGTCAATTTGGTAAAGAACTACGATACAGAGGCATAACGGGTAAGCAGTACCAGAAGATTCGTTCTCTTGCAAGAGACTTGAGGGGCCGGCTTCAGGCAGCTTTTGAAAGTAACGATAAAAAAATAATAAAAGAAAATATCGATTATGTTTTGCAGTACCGCAAAAATAAATATTTTGTTGACACTACTGCTGCTGAGTTTTTTACATTGGCTGAAGACTTTTACAAAACAATTGAAAATATCGATTTGAATAAACGTCAAGAATATACTGCTTCCCTACAGCAAATTGAAGAAGTTATTTTCCAACTCTTAGGCCCAAGGCCTGATGAGCCGTTACCGGCTTTGACTATGGAGCGATATGGTGCTACACGTTGGGACCTGGCTCAAAAACTTTTAGATAATTTACTGTGGTCGCAGCAATGGATACAGCAGGAAGCGGGCCAGCCATTGACTAAAATTCGCGTTTCAAGAGCCGAGCAATTCGCAGGCACGAAATTAGAACCCCTTTTTGGATACGTCGAAAACAACCTTGCAAAAATGCTAAAACCTGAATACACATTTTACTGGCAGTATTTTATTGATGACAGTACACCCGGGCATTATTTTGGCGGAGTTGGGCCTGAAATTTTAGGAACATTGCTGCTTACGCTTTTAGCTATGTTGTTTGTATTTCCTTTGGGAGTAATTTCCGCGGCCTATCTGGTGGAATGCGCTTCAGATAATATTGCCGTCAGGATTATTCGTATGTGCATAAATACACTCGCCGGTGTTCCAAGCATAGTTTTTGGACTGTTTGGACTGGCATTTTTTGTTTTGTTTTTTATTCCGCTTTTCGGCGGCCCATCTAAGCCCTGCATTTTGGCAGCTTCTATGACTTTGGCGGTATTGACACTACCGGTAATGATACGAGCCAGCGAGGAAGCGATTCGTTCAGTCCCGCAAACTTACAAGGAAGCTTCATTAGGTCTCGGAGCAAGCAGATTCAGGACATTCGTGAAAGTAACTCTGCCTGCTGCACTGCCGGGAATCCTGACAGGTGTAATATTGAGTATTAGCCGGGTTGCGGGTGAAACAGCTCCTATTCTATTCACCGGGGCGGTCGCACTTGGGCCTTTACCAAAATCGCTGTTTGATCCGACCAGGACATTATCCTATGGCAGTTATGATATTGCCGTTGGAGACCGGCTCGCAATGATGGTACCTCACAATCAATATGGTATGGTAGTAACGCTTGTTTTGCTGATACTGTCTCTTAATGCTATTGCAATTGTTTTGCGGGCAAGAGTGTTTAGAAGGTTAAGAGGAGAGTAAACCAATAAAAGGATTTAGTTATAATGCAAAAAGGAAATGATAATATGCTGATACCTTCTTTAGAAACCGATACGCAGGAAATCGAGTCAGTCGTTAGTCTAAGTCAAAAAAATAATGTTGCGACTAAGAAGAAAGCCCCGAATTGCGAATGTGCTATTGTTAAATCCGAAAACTTCAGCTTTTATTATGGCTCTAAGGCTGGCGTTAAAGATATTTCTATGGAGATTTATCCTTGCAGTGTAACGGCAATAATTGGCCCAAGCGGTTGTGGCAAAAGCACTTTCCTGCGAAGTATTAACAGAATTAATGACCTTATCCCACACACTCACATAGATGGCAAGTTATTTGTCAATGGCCACAATGTATATGATAAGAATACTAATCTTGTCAACCTTAGGCAACAGGTAGGTATGGTTTTTCAAAAGCCGAATCCGTTTCCCAAAAACATATTTGACAACGTTGCTTATGGACCAAGATTACAGGGAGTAAAAAATCGTTCTTCACTACAGCAAGTTGTAGAAAGCAGTCTGAAGGCCGCTGCTTTGTGGGATGAAGTGAAGGATGATTTGAAAAAGTCAGCATTAGCTCTGTCCGGCGGTCAGCAGCAGCGATTGTGTATTGCCCGCGCTTTAGCTACTAGGCCTAACATCATTTTGATGGATGAGCCTTGTTCGGCTTTGGACCCGATAGCCACCGGTAAAATAGAAGACCTGATAGATAAGCTTCAAAACGACTATACAATTGTTATCGTTACCCACAATATGCAGCAGGCTGCAAGAGTCAGTAAAAGGACGGCTTTTTTTTGCTTGGGAGAACTAATAGAATATGACTCAACAGTTAAGATATTCCGCAACCCAGGCAAAAAACAAACTGAGGATTACGTAACAGGAAGATTTGGATAAAATGGATGAGCAAAAAGACAAGCGAATATGGAAGGTTCGTACAGTAAAAAATTATCCTGAGGCCCACAATCATTTATTTATAGGACAGGTTCTTGAGCTAACCCAATCTTATATTCGACTGGACTGCCGAACATATCACTTCGGTAAAACTATCAACAATATAAAAGACATCAGAACTGGCATGAAAGGCATAAGGATTCTGCCCTGGAACCGTATAGAATTAATTAACGAGCTTCCATCTTCTTTTGATTATTCAAAAGCTGAACTTATCTCCAACGAAGATTGGAAAATAGCATTGAGTGACGGGAAAATTAACTGTGTTCTATCGTCTTCCTATGACAACAAATACTAAAAAGGAAAGTTTAAAAATGGCAAAACATCTACAAAGAGAAATCGAAAATCTGAAAAAGAAATTATTAGCGTTAGGAGCACGGGTGGAAACTTCTGTAAGAGATGCTACATTATCCATCGAGAAAAGGGATACTGCTCTGGCTCAAAAAATAATAGACAATGATATTGACATTGATAACACAGAAGTTGATATTGAGGAAGACTGCCTGAAGATACTTGCACTACATCAGCCGGTAGCTATTGACCTGCGTTTTATTGTGACGATTCTGAAAATAAATAGTGACCTTGAACGTATTGGCGACTTAGCCGTTAATATTGCTGAGAGAGCAGTTTTTCTTGCGACTCAACCTAAAGTTAATATTTCAATCGACCTTGTTGATATGGCTCATAATGCCCAGTCGATGTTAAAAAAGAGCTTGGATGCCCTGATTAATCATGATGCTAAACTTGCTCATAAGGTTTGTGCAAGTGATGATATAGTTGACGGGATGAATCGTCAGATGTACTTAAAAGTCCAGGACGCTATCGTGAAAAATCCGGAACAAATATCAAGTTTAATCCACTTACTTTCAGCTTCCCGCCATTTGGAAAGGATAGCCGACCATACCACTAACATTGCAGAAGATGTTATTTACATGATTGATGGCCAAATTGTCCGCCATAAAACAGAATACTA
>QNBZ01000014.1 GCA_003644295.1 Planctomycetota bacterium | reverse complement strand
ATGGGTACGATGCATGTCATTCGCAATATCTGTCAGGGTGTTAAGGGCGTTACTATTCACGCAGGCGACCTGGACGACCAACGGCTTGAGTCGCTTGCAAAAATAGCCCAGCCACTGGCGGATAAAAACAATGTCCGCTTTGACACTTATAATCCAACTAAGAATCCCCCTGCCGAAGCGTCAAATTACATTGTTTTGATGGCGCCGATACCAAAACTGGTAGCTGGAGCCGTCAACTCAGCCGCCAAAGGGGCGATTATAAATGTATTTGCCGGCATCGCCGCCGATGTTATATGCGAAATCAACCTTGACAGTTATATCGAAAAACAATTGTATTTCATCGGGACAAGTGGCTCAACTCTGGACGATATGAAAACTGTGCTTGGAAAGGTACAGAGCGGCAAACTGGATACAAATATATCAATCGCTGCGATAAGCGGGTTTGAAGGAGCTATCGAAGGAATTCGGGCGGTAGAAAATCATCGGATTCCCGGCAAGATTGTAGTTTATCCTATCTGTAAGAATTTACAACTGACCGAACTCAAAGATATCAATAAAGTGATGCCGGAGATAGGCGATTGTTTGGCAGACGGGCTGTGGAATAAGGAAGCGGAAGATACATTACTAAAATTGAAAGGTGGTAAAATTGGAAAAGAAAGTTAACGAATCATACGAGCTGGCTAAAGAGACCTACGCCAAAATAGGCGTTGATACCGACAGCGCAATAGAAAAGCTTGGCAAAATATCAGTATCTCTGCACTGCTGGCAAGGTGATGATGTCGGCGGATTTGAAAACCCTGACGCTGTTTTGGATGGCGGCATTATGGCTACGGGAAATTATCCCGGAAAAGCTCGAACTGCCGATGAACTGCGGATGGATTTGGACAAAGCTTTAAGTCTTATCCCTGGAACACACAGATTAAATCTTCACGCAATTTATGCTGAAACCGGAGGCAAAAAGGTTGAGCGGGATAAACTTGGGCCGGAGCATTTTACAAACTGGGTCAACTGGGCTAAATCCAGAGGGATGGGGCTGGATTTTAATCCGACCTGTTTCTCACATCCGAAGGCGGCAAGTGGATTTACACTTTCGAGCAAAGATGAGGACATAAGAAAATTCTGGGTTGAGCATTGTATCGCCTGTCGAAAAATTGGTGAATATATGGGCAAAGAAACCGGCAGTCCCTGTGTTACAAATATCTGGATTCCGGACGGATATAAGGACATTCCGATTGACCGTAAAGGACACAGAGAGATACTTAAAAAATCGCTCGATGAAATCTTTGAGGGAAAAATTGATAAGAGCTACAATCTTGATTCCGTTGAGTGCAAGCTCTTCGGAATCGGCTCTGAAAGTTATGTAGTCGGCTCGCACGAGTTTTATATGGGCTACGCCGTCAAAAACAAAAAGCTGCTTTGTCTTGATGCCGGCCATTTTCATCCAACAGAAGTTATTTCTGACAAGATTTCCTCGGTTCTGACTTTTTTGGACGAAATTCTTCTGCACGTAAGCAGGCCGGTTCGCTGGGACAGCGACCATGTTGTTATATTGAATGATGAGCTTATCGCAATTGCGCAGGAAATAATCAGAGGCGATTATCTCGATAAAATTCATATCGGCCTTGATTTCTTTGACGCAAGCATAAATCGCTTGGCGGCTTGGGTTATCGGGACACGTTGTATGATAAAAGCGCTTCTTTTAGCGCTGCTTGAGCCGATTGAAATACTCAAAAAGCTTGAAGACGACGGAAATTTTACAGAGCGTCTGGCGATGCTTGAAGAATTAAAAACAATGCCTTTTGGTGCAGTCTGGGACTACTACTGCTTAAGAAGCGAAGTGCCAACAGGAGCGGATTGGCTCAAAGAAGTAAGAGATTATGAAATCAGTGTTACAAGTAAAAGGTAAAGAATATGGATAAGGCCTTAGCTGAGCTTATAAGAATATCAAATACTGTTGGCAGGGACAAAACCCTTGTTCAGGGTGGCGGCGGAAATACATCAATAAAAACTTCCGACGGTAAATATATGTACATAAAGGCAAGCGGAACAGCCCTGAAAGATATGGATGAAAGAAACGGCTGGAGAAGACTGCGGCTTGAAAAAACATTAGACATATTAAAAGACCCTTCGCTGACAAAACTTGAACCGCAGAAAAGATGGGTTGAAGTCGTAAGCCGGCTTGCTAAAAGCTGTGATGATGATATAACGACAGACGCCAGGCCTTCCGTAGAAGCCAATCTGCACGCAATACTTGATAAGTGTGTCATACATCTTCATCCAATCGCTGTCGGTGCTTATGTAAATGCCAAAAACGGCAAAGCCCTGCTCGAAAAACTTTTTAAGGATGAAAAATTTCCTCCGCTTTGGGTCCCTTACGATAATCCTGGTTTGACACTCGCTAAAAAAATTCAGAAACTTGCTGAATCCTATCAAATTAAATACGGCAGAAAAGCAAGGATACTTTTCCTTGAAAAACACGGCTTGTTTGCAACTGCCGCAACCCCAAATACTGCTCTGAAAATCGTTCGAGACGTAATAAGCAGATGTTCATCCAAACTCAAAGAGCCACCAAAAGTTAATATCAAACTCCCGAAAATCGAACAAATAAACGATGTTAAACTAATGATAAGGAAGGCATTTTTCAAAACAACCGGCCAATACCAACCGATTAAATTTTTTCCTGATGCTACAATTGCTTCATATTCGAAATCCAAAAACTTAAAAAAATTGCTTTCAAAACCCGCTCTTACTCCTGACGAGTTAGTTTATGCAAATGGCCCCGCTTTATGGCTGGAGGAAGCCGCCGCTGAACGAATTACTAAAAAGTTGTTTTCACAAATTCAGAGTGGTCAAAAGCCGGCTCGTGCTTTTATAGTGCGGGGTATCGGCTTATTTATAGCCGCTAAAGAAAAAAACGCTGGCATAATCAAAGAGGTGGTCGATGGTTCGCTTTTTATTCGCTACAACGCTTCCAGAATGGGCGGTATTTTATCACTTAGTAAGCGCGAAAGAGATTTTATAAACAACTGGGAAGCAGAAACTTTCCGCCAGAAGGTTGCAGGCGGGGCGAGTGAAGGAATACTCAAAGACCGAATCGCAATTGTAACCGGTGCAGGCAGTGGCCTCGGCAGAAGTATAGCAACAGGGCTGGCACAAGCCGGGGCTGCGGTTGCGATTGCGGACATCGACAAAACAGCAGCACAGGAAACCGCCAAGCTCATTGGAGAAAATTTTTCAAACGCTTCAACAGAGGCAATTTTCTGCGACGTTACTGATGAGAAAAGTGTCGATGAGGCCTTTAATGAAGTATTAAACAAATGGGGCGGGTTGGATATTCTGGTTAATGCTGCTGGTGTTGCACCGGCTTATCCGTTGGTAGATTTACCTGCTGATAAGTGGCGATTGACTCTCGAAGTTAATCTGACAGGATACTTCCTTATGGCAAAAGCTGCGTCGAGGATTATGATAAAACAACAGATGGCTGGAAACATAATAAACATCAGCTCGAAGTCCGGGATTGCCCCGAGTAAAAACAATACTCCATATAATGCAACCAAGGCCGGCGAATTGCATATGAGCCGCGGCTGGGCGATGGAACTTGGCGAATATGGCATTAGAGTCAACTCGATATGTCCGGGCAATGTCTTTGAGGGCTCAAAAATCTGGAATCCTGAATATATAAAGGTCTGTGCGAAAAAATACGGCATAAGACCTGAAGAGGTGATACCTTATTACGTCAACAAAACGATGCTGAAAAAGGAAATAAAGGGACAAGATATAGCTGATACGGTTGTTTTCCTCGCCTCTGATAAAGCTAAAATGATAACCGGCCAGACCCTTGTAGTCGATGCCGGCCAAGTAATGGTAAGATAGAATTAGCAGTCGGGGCTGCTGATTGGAAAAAATAGCGGGGGCAGGATTCGAACCTGCGACCTCCGGGTTATGGGCCCGACGAGCTACCAGACTGCTCTACCCCGCGCTCATTATGTCATTTAGAATACCACAAAAACAATTCTTTATCAAGAACTGAAACCCTGATTACAAACTCCTGCGAATTTTAGCTGCGATTTCCTCTATCTTTCCCTGCTGATATTTATAAGCCGGCCAACGGTTAAAAACGCCGTCCCCACTATTGCGTGGGATTATATGAAAATGCAAATGCTCCACAAGTTGACCGGCCGCCCTGCCGTTATTGCACAATACATTATAGCCGTCAGAACTCATAGCTACCTCGACCGCCCGCGCAATCCTGCCGAGACAGGAACCGACCTGCCCAAGAAGCTGCTGGGGACAGTCGTGTAATTTCTCAAAGTGCTGTTTTGGGATTACCAAGGTATGGCCGTCGCTTACAGGCCCAATATCCAAAAAAGCAAGAACGATTTCATCTTCGTAAATTTTTGTAACCGGGACCTGTCCGGCTGCCATTTTGCAAAAAATGCAATCATTCTTAATCATCAGTGCGGCAAACCTCCGTATCTGGGTTACTACTGCCGCTTTGCTTCATCACGCTCTTCATCACGCTCTTCGGCAGTATCTGATTTGGTAGCAGTATCTTTGACTCTTTTACGAGTGGCTTTTTGGGAAGCGGTTCGGGCTTCTTTCTTTGAGCTTTCCTCGGCGCCTACGAGCTGCAACAAAACAAGACGTCCGTTATCTCCTAATCTCCTCATAGACAGACGAATAATTCTCGTATAACCGCCTGGCCTGTCAAGGTATCGAGGGCCAAGCTCGCTAAACAATTTTCCGATTATCGTTCCCTTTTTGACCAATCTGCCGTCTTCATCACTTACCATACTACGGTTGCCGAGCATTGCAATAGCTCGGCGTCTGGCTGATAATGTTCCTTTTTTAGCCAATGTAATCAACTTCTCGGCAAACGGCTTTACTTCCTTGGCCTTTTCAATCGTTGTTGAAATCGTCTCATGCTCAAAAAGTGATGCGACCAAATTTCGGCGCATAGCCAAACGATGCTCACTATCTCGACTTAACCGGCGACCTGCTATTCTATGACGCATATTCTTAATTCTTAATCATCAATTCTAAATTCTTAATCATCAATTCCAGTCATTCCTAAAGACAGACCTATGTCGGCGAGTTTTCTTTTGATTTCACGAAGAGAGGTTTTACCAAAGCTGCGAATCTTCAGCAAATCCGCCTCTGTCATTTTAGCCAACTGGCCAACCGTCTCCATTTTCACCGACTCAAGACAGTTACTCGCCCTCACCGACAGCTCCAGGTCTTGAATTGGGATATTCAGTTTTTCCGCTAATTCTTCATCGACCTTCTCCTCCTGTAGTTCCTCTGTAATTTTGTCGGCTATGGTCTCTTCTCCCATCTCAGAATACTGTACGAACGGATTGATGTGCTTGCGCAATATCTTGGCGGCCTCAACCAATGCCATTTCAGGTGTAACAGTTCCATTGGTCCAAATCTCCAGAATCAGCTTGTCATAATTTGTCCGCTGGCCCACACGGGTATCTTCAGTCGAATAGCGAACCCTTGTAACCGGTGAATAAACGGCGTCCAGTGTTATCCTGCCGACTTCTTGGTCGAATCTATCCGCAGAGGCAATTCGTTCGGAAGCTGGTAAGTATCCACGCCCGTTTTCAACAACCATTTCCATCTCAAATTTTATGTCTTTGGTCAAAGTAGCCAGCACCAAATCATTGTCTATCACTTCTATCGCAGGGTCTGCGATTATATCAGATGCTGTCAGAACTCCAGCTTTATTTGCAGAAATCTTCATTATCTTCGGCTCCTGGCTATGAAGCCGAATGGCAAGACTCTTAACATTCAAAACAATATCGGTAACATCCTCCATTACGCCCTTTATCGAGGTAAATTCGTGGGCAACGCCATCTATTTTAATGGACGTTACGGCACTACCCTCCAAAGACGAGAGCAATACGCGTCTTAGACTATTACCAATAGTGGTCCCAAAACCACGCTCGAAAGGCTCGATAAAGAACCGACCATACTTATCGTTCGAGACCATCGCGTCTCGTTCGACACGTGTCGGCAATTCCAAACCACGCCATTTGACTCTCATACGGGCCTCCAGTAAAAATTCAAATATCAAAATTTAATATTAAAGTTACATATCAAAGTGCAAAATGACACAAGCTGTCATTGCAAGGGAGCAAAGCGACCAAAGCAATCTCTATTTTTGAAATTTGATTTGTCATTTTACATTTTGATTTTTGCATTTTACATTTCCCTGTGGCTATCTCGAACAGAACTCTACCACCAACTGTTCCTCAACAGGAATTTGAACGTCATCTCGACTGGGCAAGGCAACAACGGCGGCCTCGGGTTTTTCACGGTCAAGCTGCAACCAGCTTTGTGTGGCGAAATTCGGGTTGCTCTCCAACTGTCGCTTCACCTTTTTAACGCTTTTCTCAGAACCTTTAACTGTTATCTTGTCGCCGATTTTCGTAGTGTAATGACTGATATTAACCTTTCGGCCGTTCACATGAATATGACCATGGCTAATTAACTGCCTTGCCGCCTTGCGTGACGGCGCAAAATTCAACTTGTATATTACGTTATCCAAACGCCTCTCCAATAGCTGCAGTAGGGTCTGACCGGTATTGCCCTTCATCCGCTCGGCCCTGCGGAATATCCTTATAAATTGACCGTCCATAAGCCCGTAGTACCTTTTTACTTTCTGCTTTTCACGCAGCCGAACGCCATATTCGCTCGCTCTGGCTCTGCGCCAGCCGTGCATACCGGGAGCCAAATTACGCTGTTTCTTTTCGATTGGACACTTAGCCGTCTCACATCTGATACCCTTGAGCATCAGCTTCATTCCTTCACGACGACAGTATTTACAAGATGAACCAAGGTAACGTCCCATCGTTTATTTTGTCCTTTTTGAAATTTTATTTGTCACTTTTATTTTTTACTTTTTACACTCGCCTTCGCTTTGGTGGCCGACAGCCATTATGCGGAAGAGGCGTAACATCTTCTATTGAGGCGATGCGCAACCCTGCCTGCTGCAGGGCGGAGATGGCCGACTCACGTCCTGAGCCGGGACCTTTAACTCTGATTTCGACCTCGCGCACGCCGTTTCGCATAGCGTCCCCGGCACAACGCTGCGCCGCCTGCTGAGCGGCAAAAGGCGTACTTTTACGAGAGCCCTTGAAACCAACACAGCCAGCTGAACCTGAGCAAATTGCATTGCCATCCAAATCTGTAATCGTAATCAACGTATTATTAAATGTCGCTTTTATATGCACAATAGCTTTGACGACATTTCTTCTAACTTTCCGCTTTGAACCTTTTGCCATTATTTCGTATCTCGTATCTTGTATCTTGTATTTCGTATCCCACCTCACGCTCCACGGGATACGCTTCACGCCTTTTTATCGTGCTTCCTTTACGCTTTTCTTGCCAGCCACTGTCTTTCTTGGCCCTTTGCGGGTCCGGGCATTGCTTTGAGTACACTGACCACGCACCGGCAAACCTCTTCTATGACGAATGCCTCTATAACAAGCTATGTCACGCAGCCGGGCGATATTTTGACTTACCTGTCTGCGAAGCTGGCCTCCTGTGATGTAATTACGGTCTACTATCTGATTTATCCGGCTAAGCTCGTCCTCGGTAAGTTTGCTGGCTTTCGTACTACTTTCTATCCTGGCCTCCTTCAAAATCTGTTGGGAAGTATACTTGCCTATGCCCGGAATATAAGTCAATGAAATCCATATAGATTTATCATTGGGAATATCGACACCAACTATACGCGGCATATCAAATCCTCTTTTAATTACAAACTAAAAGCTAAAAACCATAATCCAAAATTTAAAACTTCTCGAATTTTCTGCTGTGGTTTTACCTTTTACGCTTTACATTTTACGCTTTTCAACCCTGTCGCTGTTTATGGCGAGGGTTCGTACAAATCACCCGCACAACACCCTTGCGACGAATAATTTTGCAGTTTTCACATATACGTTTTACTGAACTTCTAACTTTCATTTTCGCATCCGTTTTCCTGTTCAAAACCTGCACACAACAACAGCCAGTCAATTGCGCAGGACTATTCTGCCCTTATTCAAATCATAGGGCGACATTTCAACCGTAACCGAATCGCCCGGCAAAATCCGAATAAAGTGCATCCTCATTTTCCCCGAAACATGCGCCAAAATCTGATGACCGTTTTCCAGTTCTACTCTAAACACTGCATTCGGCAATGCCTCGGTTACCTTAGCTTGCAATCTTATTGCATCCTTCTTTACCATAATCAGCGTATAGGGTTCAGGAAAGACTAAACCCTATACCCTCTTCGCAGTCAGTACCTCACAACCAGTTTTTGTTACAGCAATCGTATGCTCAAAATGAGCCGAGCATTTCCCGTCTTTCGTTACCACAGTCCATCCGTCTTTCAGCGTCCGCACGTTGTAGGTACCGGCGTTAACCATCGGCTCTACCGCCAGCACCATACCTTCAGCCAGGACAATATCGTTAGCCAACAACTCATCGCTGACAAAGTTTGGTACTCTCGGCTCTTCGTGCATTTCTCTGCCGATGCCATGCCCGACAAAATCCTTTACTACCGAAAAGCCAGCCGACTCAACACAATCCTGCATCTCCGCAGCTATTGTACTCCACTTAACACCCGGCGCCGCTTTTGATATCGCTATATCCAAAGCACGACTGGTTATGTCCATAAGCTTGTGCCTGTCTTCGGAAACTTCGCCAATATCAGTTGTAACAGCAGCGTCTCCACAATAGCCATCGAGTCTGACGCCAAAGTCAATACTCAGAATATCGCCGTCTCTGAGCTTAACAAACTCAGAGGGAATCCCGTGAACAATCTGCTCATTTACCGATGCGCAAATAGCGCCTGGAAACGGGACTTGAGCATGCGGGCTGCGAACGCCCTTAAACAAGGTCTCCGCACCGGCATCAGCAGCCATTTGTATAGCTACGCTGTCCAACTGAGCGGTAGTTATACCGGGCTTTGCTATCTCCTGTAATTTTGAAAGAACATCAGCTACAACAACGCCGGCTTTACGCATCAACTCGATTTCTCTTCGGCTCTTAAGCGTTATAGCCATTTAATTTCCTATCTCGCTTAAGCTTTTGGCCAGACCATCCAATTTTTCAAATAGCAAATCAGTTATCTCATCGGCGCCACTGTCAGCGGAAATATCATAACAGACCGTACCATTGCTTTTGTAGTAATCCAGCACCGGTTCCGTCTGCCGGTGATAGGTTTCAAGCCGATTCGACACCACCTCTGGGCTGTCATCAGGCCTTTGAATTAGTTTTGCGCCATCATTATCGCATATTCCTTCGACCTTTGGCTTCAGGTTCTCAATGTGATAAACAGCGCCACATTCAGGACAGCTTCTCCTGCCGGTTATTCTCTGGGCTACCAGCCGGTCGTCTATCTTCAAGTTCAAAACGGCGTCTATTCCCTGTCCACTTCGAGCCAACGCCTTGTCAAGTTCAATGGCCTGATTAACCGTCCTGGGAAAGCCATCAAGTATGAAGCCGGCCTGAGGCGCCCTGGTTATCGCAGCAGTCATCATCTCAACTATTATTTCATCAGGCACCAGTGCGCCAGAATCCATATAGCTTTGAGCTTTCCTGCCCAGTTCTGTTCCCTCGGCTCTCTCCTGCCGCAGGATGTCCCCGCTGGACAAGTGGAGCAGGCCATATTTTTCAACGATCCTCTTACACTGTGTCCCTTTGCCTGCGCCGGGAGCGCCTAATAAAACTACTCTCATCTGTACGCTCCTCTTATCTTGCCGGTTTGACTAAAGCCATCATAGCTGCGCATTAAGAGATTGGCCTCTATCTTCTGAACCAAATCCAGCGATACGCTTACAACTATCAACAAGCCGGTCCCGCCAAAAAAACTTGCTATTCGCCAGTCAACTCCTAATAATACTATAATCACAGATGGAACAATTGCGATTATAGCTAAGAACGCAGCTCCAAAGTAAGTAACTCTGCTCATTACCGTTTCCAGATACTCCGCTGTTCTGCGTCCGGGACGAAGACCGGGAATAAAGCTGCCGGAATCTCGCAAATTTTTGGCCATTTCCTTCGGCTGAAACTGCACTGTTACCCAAAAATAAGTAAATAAAAATATCAACAACATATATAAGACATTATACGTATAGGCCCCCGGCCTCAAAGCACCTTGCAATGTATCAAGTAATCCCCAGTCTTTGATTTTTGCCAACTGACCTATCAATACCGGCGGAAATATCATAAAACTCGATGCGAAAATTATCGGCATCACACCGCCATGATTAACCCTCAGCGGCAGATAATGTCTTTGACCGCCATACATTCGGCGTCCACGCATTTGTTTTGCCTGCTGAATTGGTATTCGGCGCTGGCCCTGAGTTATCAGTATAGCGCCTGCTACAACAAATACAAAAGCGCTTATCAGGAACAGTATCTTTGCCGGGCCTATGCTGCCGGCCGGCGCTCCAACTCTAAAATCTACATTCTGCCAGAGCATCTGAACCGCCCATGGCATTCTGGCAATAATGCCTGCCATAATTATTAAACTAATACCGTTACCTATGCCATATTCGTCTATCTGCTCACCGAGCCACATCAGGAAAACGGTACCTGCCGTCATACCGACGATACCCATTATCACTGCTTGAGTATGCATCCCTGCATAAGTGAATGAACCCATCAGCTTCATATACATCATCGACTGGACAATACATATCGGTACGGTCAGGTAACGCGTATATTCCTGTATTTTTTTATAGCCGGTCTGGCCCTCCTGACGCAGCTTCTTCAAAGTGGGAACAACCTCACCAAGCAGCATAAGAATAATCGATGCGGTAATATATGGCATAATTCCCAAACCAAATAAACTGCTGCGTCTCAATGTCCCGCCGGTGAACATCTGCATATATTCAGCAGCCCTGCCCAGAGGACTCTCGGTATCTCTACTGGTAGCCGCACTGGCTATTTTCGACTGGTCAAAGCCGGGATTTGGTATGTGAAAGCCAATCCTGTATATCATCAGCAGCGCAACAGTAAACAGAATCTTATTGCGCAAATCTGAAATCTTAAATATGTTAAGTACTGTCCCAAACATCTTTTCCAACTGAAAACTAAAAGCTAAAAACCACAACTCAAAGTTTAAAACTTTGAATTCTACACTATAATTTTGCACTTTTCACTTTACATTTTATTTGCTGTACCGCCACAGGCCTCTATCTTCTGCTCGGCAGTTTTACTAAATTTATGAGCCGTAACGTCCAGCTTTTTTGTCAGGTCGCCATCGCCAAGAATTTTAACTCTGCTTTTGAGGCTGCCGATAAGTCCAGCGCCGGATAGCTGCTCGGTTCCAATGCTGATACCGTCGTCAAATCTTTCCAACTGTGATACATTAACAATTTCGTAGCGCGTTGCATAATTTTTATTACTGAAACCTCTTTTGGGCAGCCGACGAAATAAAGGCATCTGGCCACCCTCATAAAGCGAAAGCGAAATCGCTCCCGCCCTGCTGCCGCTGCCGTTATGACCTCTACCACAGGTTTTGCCGCGCCTGCTGCCTGCACCTCTGCCTACACGACGGCGAGCTTTATGTCTGCCAGCAACTGAAGTTATTTGTAAACCGGACATCTGAATTATCACCACCTTTTATCGCTTTATTACCGCCTCGACCTTTACTCCACGAAGAGATTCGGCCATCTCTTTACTTCGCAGGTTCACCAATCCGTCCAATGTAGCTTTGACAACGTTTTTAGCCGAAGTGCTTCCATAGACCTTTGTGAGAACATCCTGCACGCCGGCTAATTCGAGCACCGCTCTTGCGCTGGAGCCGGCAATGACCCCTGTACCGGGACTGGCCGGAACCAACGTTATCTTTGTAGCTCTGTATTTACCATTGATTTGATGGGGAATTGTTCGTCCCACCAAGGGTATCTTATGCAAACATTTCTTGGCGTCTTTTATACCTTTCTCGACCGCTGGAGGAACTTCATTGGCCTTGCCGTAACCGACGCCGACCGTACCTGCTTTATCACCGACCACAACTAACGCCGCAAAGCTGAACCGCCGACCGCCTTTAACCACTTTTGAACAGCGAAATACCTTCACGACAGTATCTTCAAACTGTCCTTCTTCCTGTCCGGCTCGTTTAACCGCCTCTACTGCCAATTTTCTTCTCCAATATCAATAATTACTCAAAAAGCCAACCCTGCTTTTCGTGCCGCTTCAGCAAGTGCTTTTACTCTACCATGAAATTTATTCCGGTTCCTGTCAAAACAGACACATTTAATACCAACGCCGAGCGCCTGCTTTGCGATGGCTTCGCCTACCACTTCAGCAGCTTTCTTATCACCGCCATTGTGCAATTGGTCCCGCAGTCCTTTAGCTCTTGTGCTCGCCGAAACAAGGGTCGCTCCGGCAACATCATCTATAACCTGAGCGTAAATATGCCTGTTTGAACGAAATACTGATAGCCGTGGTCTGTCCGGCGTTCCGAATATTTTTTTGCGTACATGATATTTACGCCTCAACGCTGCTTTTTTTACACTGTCAACGCTCATAAAAGCAAAGTCCAAATATCATTTCCTATAATCAATAATCACTTATCAATAATCACTTATCAATAATCACTTATCAATAATCACTTATCAATAATCACTTATCAATAATCACTTATCAATAATCACTTAT
>QNBZ01000013.1 GCA_003644295.1 Planctomycetota bacterium | reverse complement strand
TTTATCGAGCAATCTTAATGCTTTTGCCTTTTCTTCTTCGGCAACCAATTCATCTTCCGGCCTGACAGAGCTTTGATTGCTGATATCTGCCTCGAACATTTGGTCTTTGTCTGCTGCGTCACCATCAGAAGTATCTCTTACGGAGCCAAGCGTCTTGATTATCTGGTGTATTACTTTCGCTTTCCGCAGCGACAGATGTGTAATATCAGCCATCTCTTCAACGTCGGGTATCCTGCCGAGCTTGTTTTCGAGTTCCGTTATAGTATGCCGCCATCGATTTATCAAACTAACCATATAAGCGGGAATATGCACGGGTTGAACATTCGTCAGAAGTGCATGCTTGATACTCTGCTTTATCCACCACGCAGAGTAGGTACTGAAGCGAGTCCCGCGGTCAGGGTCGAAATAGTCAATGGCTTTTATAAGACCGAGATTTCCTTCTTCAATCAAATCGCCCAGCCCCATCCCGCGGTTAGCATATTTCTTTGCGATATTAACAACGAGTCTGAGATTGCTGCGTACCAATCTGTCTCTGGCCAGTGGGTCGTTTTCTTCGATGACCAGTTTGCCTAAATGACGCTCATCTTCCAGAGTCAGCAGCGGTGCCTCGTCTATCTCTTTGAGGTATTCTTTTAGGGTAATATCGAATGCTATGGCTCGCTCCCGCCCAGCCGATATGCCTTTCGACACCGGCCATAAGGGCAAATCTTGTCCCCGCAAACCTGTCCTCGCAAAAGCGGGGAAGCGGGGGGTTGGTCTCTAACTCATTTTTCTCACGCGTCTTGAGGTATCGGCCAAATATGCCTGCGGGTTTAGCTGATTAAATGCGGATGGTCGTTATCGGAATTTGAGCTTTTAATTATCGGTATCAGTTTCCTCGGGTTCGTCCGTCTTCTTGGTTTCCTCAATATCATCGGCTTCAGGCGAAACAACGACATCACTCTGTTCCTTTTCCTCGGCTTGTCCGGTTTTGCTTTCAGCTTCAGTTTCTTTGGGTTCATCAGCAGCTTGGTCTTGTGGTTTTGCAGCTTTATCTTCATCGTCGCCGGAAAGAACAGACTGGGTGTCTGTTTCTTTCTCTTGCTGGCTGTTCTCAGTCGTTTGTTCTTCAGCAGCCCACTGAGCTCTTCGTAAGCTCAGACCGATTTTGCGGGCGTCCGTATCAACCTTCAGAATCTTAACTTCGACTTCATCGCCGCGCTTAACGATATCCTGAGGATTGTCAATCTTGTGGTCGGCAAGTTCGGAAATATGTAGCAGACCTTCTAATTCCGGCTCAAGTTCAACGAATGCGCCGAAATTCGTGAGTTTCGTTACTGTGCCTTTAACGATTTGTCCTGGAATATATTTCCCCGGGATAGCGTGTATCCAGGGGTCCTCGGTCATCTGTTTTACACCTAACGATATCCGCTGTTTTTCCTCATCGATTTCGATGACGACGCACTTTAATTCCTGACCTTTTTGTAAAGCGTCACTGGGGTGCCCATACTTTCTTGTCCAGCTTAAATCTGAAATGTGTACCATTCCATCGATACCCGGCTCTATTTCCACAAAAGCGCCGAAATTAGTGATGCTGCGAACCGTAGCGGTAACGATTGTTCCTGCGGGATATTTCTGAGAAGCTATCGCCCATGGATTTGTTTTGGTCTGCTTCAACCCCAACGAGATTTCCTGTTTGTCCTTGTTGATACTTAGTACAACAACTTCTATTTCATCGCCGAGATTGAGCACCTCGCTGGGATGGTTTAGTCGTCTGGTCCAGCTCATCTCGCTGATATGTACCAGTCCTTCAATCCCGTCTTCAAGCCGAACGAAGACACCATAGTTCATCACGTTTACGACTTTACCCTTTACTCTTGCTCCGATTGGATACTTCTCTTCAACATTTTCCCACGGGCTGCTTGTCTTCTGTTTCAGGCCTAACGAAATTTTTTCGTTCTCTTTATCAACATCAATAACGAAGCATTCTATCTCTTGGTCAAGCTTTACGACTTCCGAGGGATGCGATATTCTGCCCCAGCTCAAATCAGAGATATGTAGCAGGCCATCCACACCGCCCAGGTCCACGAATACGCCGAAGTCGGCAATGTTTTTCACAATGCCTTTTCTCAATTGCCCGGGCTCGATTTCCGCTAATATCTTCTCTTTACTGCTGCGGCGTTGTTCTTCGACGAGTTTACGCCTTGATATGACAATGTTTTTACTTTCAACATCGATTTTTAGAATCTTGCAGTCTATTTCTTTACCGATGAATCTGCTAATATCGCCAGGTCTTCTGATGTCAACCTGCGATGCCGGCAAAAATACAGGCACACCAATATCCACAAGCAAACCGCCCTTAATGCGTCTTACAACCTTGCCGCTGACAACATCGCCTTCGGATTTTGTCTTGATAATTGTTTCCCAGCCCCTGATACGGTCGGCTTTACGCTTACTCAACAGGATTAACCCGCCTTCAGAGTCGGTATCTTCAAGAAAAACTTCGATCTCTTTGCCGGGTACTATCTCGTCAGGACTATCGAACTCACTTGCCTCAACAACTCCTTCGCTTTTCAGTCCTACTTCGACAATAACATCATTACCTATTTGCGATACGATTGTTCCTTTGAGAATAGCCCCAGGCAGACGTGAATCCACCTTTTCCTGTAATACCTCTTCCAGAAACTCATTTTCTTTTTCACCGAACAGTTCGTTGACCTGCTGGTCGAGCTCGGCTTGTGACAGACCTAATTTGTTAGCTATATTTCTATCTACCATAAACACAATTTCCCTTGTGGTGTCTGTTTATTCTGCCTACCGGCGCCCCACATTTACGCTGATAAGCTTCTTTGCTTTTATGCTCCTGTATTCCCAAAAGCTTTCAGATTTTCTACAAATTCATATATTATCCATTCGGGCGTCGATGCTCCCGCTGTAACGCCCACTGTATTTTTACCAGAAACTACACTTTTATCAAATTCATTCCAGTTTTGCAAATGAAACGTTTGGCTGTTATATTTTTTGCAGAGTTCAGCCAATCTGCGCGTATTAGCGCTTTCCAGACCTCCTAGCACAAACATTACGTCAACCTCTTTACACAATTGCACAGCCGATTCCTGTCTTTTTATCGCCTCTTTGCACAAAGTATTGACTACTTTCAACTCATTGAAGTTGCGTCGTCCTATAGCGCCGAGCATTTTGCCGATGTGTTCAGGGCTTTGAGTCGTCTGGCAAACAATTCCTAACTTACTATTTTCAGGCAATTTATACAAGTCCTGTTCGTTGGCAACCACAATAACATCGCCGGCATACCCTACGACCGCACGGACTTCGGGATGATTTTCGTCGCCGATAACCACCACTTTGTAGCCACCATCATTCAACTCTCTTGCTATTTGTTGCAATCTTTTAACTAATATACAGGTAGCGTCAACGATATTAAGTTTTTTTTCTTTGAGCTTGGCTATTTGTTCAGGAGCGGCTCCGTGAGAACGGATTAGAACGGTTTGACTGGGCTCACCGAAGTCTGTCCCTGGTGGGATTTGCTCTACATTATTAACGGTTTTCAGCCCGGCTCTTGCTAATTGCTCAACCATATCCTTGTTGTGAATGATTGGTCCAAGACTATAAACATTATTTTCTTTTGTCAGTATTTTTTCAGCAATGTTAATGGCATTCTTTACGCCGGGACAAAAGCCACAACTCTCTGCAACTAT
The DNA here is from genome assembly GCA_003644295.1 of Planctomycetota bacterium. Taxonomy (GTDB): domain Bacteria; phylum Planctomycetota; class Phycisphaerae; order Sedimentisphaerales; family Anaerobacaceae; genus B140-G9. Next base: position 9,264 of record QNBZ01000013.1, on the reverse strand, counting down.
TACTTTCATAACCGGTTAACCAACTTTATCAAATCACCTGTTTATTTTTTTCCTCCCTGGGCCAAAAGGATACTACTGGTTGCGTCAAAATTCCAATATAATCTGCTAAAACCGGCAAATGTGCTTTCACTAATGCCTGTTTTTGCACATATTGGCGTTTTTTTCTGTTTTTTCTCGAACTTTCACTTGACAATTGTGATAGTATATTCTATTGTTAGAACAACCGTTCTAAAAATGATATGTATGTATCAGTAATCTGCGTAATTTAAGGAGATGTAAAACTATGTATGAGCCGAATACACGCCGTAAACAAGAGTATAAACAGCGTATCAAGTATATATTAGACACAGCCGAGTCTATATTCGCGGAACAGGGATTCTTCCGTGCGACAATGCGTCAAATCGCTCTAAAGGCGGAGTTTGCTCTTGGAACGATTTATTCGTATTTCGGCAGCAAGAAACAACTTTACAGAAAAGTTATCGAGACAAAAGTGAACGAATTGGTTGATTTTGTCACCGGCAAGATGGCAGAGTCGCCAACGGTTCAAGGCCAGGTCGAGAAGTTTGTTCATACCAAAATGACTTTTCTCCATAAGAATCCCGCCTTTCTCCGTTTATATTTCACGAAAGTCGATGTACCGCAACTGGATACCGAGCATACCTGGCCCAAAAAAGTGCGTGAAAAATACGACTCAATGCTTCGCTGTCTTACGGATGTCATACAACGAGGAATTCAAGAGGGCTTTTTTAGACCGATGGACGCTAAGGTAACTACTAAAGCGCTTGATGGACTTACCAACGCATTTGCCATATCCTGGCTTAACTCAAAAAAACAGATGTCGGTTGAAGCTGATATGCGCACTGTAACGGAGCTGTTCCTCTATGGAGCGGCTACCCCTCAAAAATCAATACGAAATTCAAAATAGTAGAAAGGAGCTATGCAATGAATCTTGAAGAAATTTTTCAGAAAGGGTCGTTCAAATTGCTGCTTCGTACTGGATTTAGCAATGGGACAGTTCGCCGGATGACATTACCTTTTGCCGAGAAGAAAATCTGGCAGGCAATGGTTGAAAATAATCCTATTGATTTTCCATTCCAGGTACGGCGTGACAAGTATGACATCAGTGTTGCGATGATGCACAGCGTTGCCCGTGGGCTTGATAAAGGGGTGATATCCAAAAATGCCCTTAATCGACTTATTGAAACATTGTTGGGCAACGTGATATTGAGCGAGCGACGCCAGAGGGCGATTGACCGGTTGGGTTTTGAGCCGCCATTGTTTATCCTTGTCAGTCCGGGCAAAAAGTGCAACCTGCACTGCACAGGTTGTTATGCATGCAGCGATTCACACTCGGCTGCCAAGCTGGACTGGGATACGTTTGACCGGATTATCGCTGAAAAGGAGCGATTGTGGGGCTCGCATTTTACGGTTATCTCCGGCGGCGAGCCGTTTATGTGGCAGGACAACGATAGGGACATATTAGATATGGCACTCAGACACCCGAGTCAGTTTTTCTTGGTTTATACGAACAGTACGTTAATAACAAAGTCTGTAGCTAAAGAGATGGCAAAGTTGGGCAATGTAACACCGGCAATTTCAGTTGAAGGTTTTGAGCAACAAACGGACAAGCGGCGAGGCAAAGGAGTGCACAAACGCATTCTTCAGGCGATGGAGAACCTGCGCGAGGTTGGAGTTCCTTTTGGCATTTCAGTTACTGCTACACGGGAGAATGCTGATATTGTAACGAGTGATGAGTTTAACGATTTTTATTTCGATGAGCAGTGTGCTACATACGGCTGGATATTCCAGTATATGCCCATTGGCCGCAGGCATACTCTCGATATGATGGTTACACCTCAGCAGCGACTCGAAATGTACAATCGAACATGGCGGACAGTGCGAGAACAGAAAATCTTCATTGCGGATTTTTGGAACAGCGGCACCGCCAGTAGCGGCTGTATCTCCGCTGGCCGACCCGGCGGATATTTCTACATCACCTGGGACGGCGATATTACGCCCTGTGCGTTTGTTCCATATTCCATCGGCAACATCTATGATATCTTTCAAAGAGGGGACAACCTCGACACGATTTTACATTTACCGTTTTTCGAGAGAATTCGCCAATGGCAAAACGAGTATGGCTATGCTCAACCGGCTGAGAATGTGAAAAACTGGCTGTGTCCCTGTGTCATTCGCGACCACTTCGATGTGCTTTTCAACGCTGTCCGGGATACCAATGCCAAGCCAATTGATGAGGAAGCTGTTGACGCACTGGCAGACCCGGAGTATCATAGTGGTATGATTGCCTATGGCAACGATTATGACAACTTGAGTAGTAAGGTTTGGGACGAGCATTATATGGCAAGGCAAACAGTAAACAGTTAAACAAACATTGTACAGGAAAGGAATTTCAGATGTTGGATTCAATTCACAAGATGTTTCTTGCCGGCGTAGGTCTGGCTGCGATGACAAAGGACAAAATCGACGAGCATATTAAAGAACTGGTAGAAAAGGGCAAGTTGACGGAAAAAGAAGCTCGTGAAATGGCTGATGATATGCTCAAAAAATCTGAGCAGGCAAGAAAGGACCTCCAAAAACAAGTCGAAGAATTTGTAAAACAGACGCTTCAGACCATTCGGGTTGCTTCGAAGAAGGATGTTGAAGATTTGGCCGCTCGTGTTGAAAAGCTTGAAGCTGCAAAAACAAAGTAACAAGGAAACAGTGCGTTGCTTCTAAAAATCGGCTCTATCGGACGTAGGTACCGCCACATCAAGAGGTACAGGCAGATTGTCTCTGTGTTGCTAAAGCATGGTTTAGGCGATTTGGTAACACGGATGGGGTTGTATAAGCAGCTCGGAATAAGCAGGGGGATTTTCAGAAAGCGCAAAGTTGTGGCGTCGTTGGCTCCTCTGACACGCTGGCAGCGAGTCAGAATGGCGCTGGAGGAACTTGGTCCATCATTTATCAAATTAGGACAGTTGGCAAGCACACGACCGGACATGGTGCCGCCGGAAGCTTGCGCAGAGTTTGAGAAACTCCAGGATACAGTTACAGCTTTTCCTGTCAATCAGGTTCGGCAGATTATCGAAACCGAGCTTGGCGGCACACTCGAATCTCTATTTAGCCAATTCGATGAAACGCCGATTGCTTCGGCCTCAGTTTCGCAGGTGCACAGGGCTGTTTTGCCGGATGGGGCTGTGGTAGCGGTAAAAGTCCAGCGACCAGGAATAAGCGCAACAGTTGAGGTGGACCTTGAAATTATGTTCCACCTGGCCGAACTGATGGAAAAGCATATCCGGGTAATGGAGGCGGTTGACCCTGTTGGTATCGTTCGTGAATTTTCCCGTGCCATTAAAAAGGAACTGAATTTCGATATTGAGGCCGGTAACATTGAGCGCTTCGCAAGAAATTTCCACTCGGATACCACTATACACATTCCAAAGGTTTATCGGCGTCTGTCAACGGACAAGGTTTTGACTATGGAGTTCGTGGACGGTATTAAGGTTTCTGACCTTAATGCCTTGACCGACGCAAATCTTGATTTGGAACTAATCGCTGACCGTGGAGCGGATTTAATCTTTAAGCAGATATTCGAGCATGGTTTTTTCCACGCCGACCCACATCCCGGCAATATCCTTGTTCTGCCTGATAATGTCATCTGCCTGTTGGACTATGGTATGATGGGAACTTTAGTGGGACGCAACAGGCAGTACCTTGCCGAGCTGATAACAGCCATTGTGCGCCGCAACAGTAAGCAGATGACCAGGGCGATTCTCAAGTTGTCGCGGATAGAAACCGAAACGGTTGAGAATCTTGAGGCGGACGTTACGGATTTCGTCGAGCAGCATCTGTATCGTCCGCTAAAGGATATACGAATGGGCGTTCTGCTTACGCAGCTTGTCCAGTTGCTGCATCGGCACAATTTGAAGCTGCCCTCTGTTTTTTATCTTTTGGATAAGGCGCTGATTACTGCAGATGGCAACGGACGCAGGTTGTCGCCGGAATTCGACATAATCAAACATATGGAGCCGTTTGTCAGAGAGTTTATGAGTTCGAGGTTTAGTGTTCGTAAATTGAGCAGAGACCTTTATACCACAGGTTTGGATTGGGATTCCTTATTGCGTGAGCTGCCCGCAGACACCCGTAACATTATCAACAAAATCAAGCATGGCAAAGTCCACATAGAATTCGAGCATAAAGGGCTGGAGCCGATGCTTAGAACACACGACAGCATCAGCAATCGCATTGTTTATGGCGTTGTGCTTTCTTCATTAGTGATTGGCTCTTCACTTATTGTTTTATCCGGCGTGCCGCCCAAATGGCATGAGATTCCTGTTATTGGTATTGTGGGGTTCCTTGTTGCAGGTGCAATGGGGTTCTGGCTGCTTGTATCAATTCTTACGCACAGAAAAATGTAGCGTTTCGTATCGGCTTGAGTAAATAATCAATAGCGATACGGCTCCTTACCGTATTTTATTCGACAATTATTTTGCATCCGGCGCAGCGTGTCGGTCAGATTTTCCGCCAATTCCTTGTCGTTCATATTCTTAACCTGCTCAGCCGTTATGGCTTTGCCGTAGCATATTACAATCTGTGCGCCAGGCGAGAATATTTTTTTATGTCTCGGCCAGCATTCGAAAGCGCCGTCAATTAGTACCGGAACGACCACTGCGCCGCCGCGCCTGCAAAGAAGTCCGAAGCCGGGCTTGAAGTGCGTGATTTTCCCGTCCCGGCTGCGAGTCGCTTCCGGGAAAAGGCAAACCCCTCTACCTTCTTTAAGTTTGCTGATGATTTTCTTTATCGCAGCGATATCTGCTTCACCCCGCCGTACAGGTATTGTATTGACCGAAGAAATCAGCCGACCGAAAAATCTATTCTTAAAAAGCGAATCGCGCGCAAGAAAATACAAAGGCCTCTTCAGTGGAATCCCACAAAATATTGGGTCAAGAAAACTCTGGTGGTTACTAATCAGTATAAAAGCGCCTTTTTCAGGGACGTTTTCTTTGCCGTGAATGCGCAAGCGGAAAAACAAAATACAAAAAACTTTGCAAATCCAGCGCGCAAATCTGAACCATATCATTTTCGGTTTCTTTTCGGCAATTTCTCTTCTATACGACATAGAAGTTTTTCCGCAACCTCTTCTATAGTTAAATCAGTGGTATCGATAACAATAGCATCACCGGCCGGCCTTAAAGGTCCGACTGTTCTGCCTTCATCGCTTTTGTCTCTTTGCTCAATGGCTTTTTGTATATTCTCAAGATTACCGCCGACTTCGGCCTGTCTTCTCCTTGCTCTCTCGTCAACTTCAGCCGTCAGGTAAAATTTTACATCCGCATTTGGAAATGCCACTGTGCCTTGGTCTCTTCCCTCGGTAACTATTTTTTCTTCACCGGCTGCAAATTGCCTCTGCATCTCAACTAATTTTTCCCGCATTTTTGCTGATGAGGCAATGTACCTGGCATTAGCGGTAACCTCCGGTTTCCTTATTTGCTTTGTTACATCTTCGCCGTTGATATAAACCGCCATTTGGCCTTGCTCTGCTTCAAATCGGAATTCGTACTTCTCTATGACACTAAGCAGTTGCTTTTCATCACGCATATTGACTGTTGCTCTCATCGCGGCCAACGTAACGGCTCGGTACATCGCACCGGTATCAAGAAAACTTGCCCCGAGCATCTCGGCTAACAGTCGAGCTGCGGTGCTTTTACCGCTTGCCGCGGGACCGTCAATTGTAATAATCAAGCTTGTCATCTCAAGAACCGGCCTCCTTCATAAATTCCGGTTCTGCTGTCCTATCAACTTTAACAACTATAATGCTTGTATCATCAAACTGCCTGGCGAGACCGACAAATCTTCTTCTGTATCTGAGAATATTTTTAACCATCCGGTTAGCTGAATCGGCATAAAACTCTTTTGCGGTTTTGAGTAACCTTTCCACGCCCCAGAGTTCACCGTCAAAGTTAGCTGCATCAATCAAGCCATCGGTATAGAACAGCAGGCAATCACCGTCTTTCAGTTCCAAAGTCCCAATCTCATATTCAGCTTGTGGGTCGATTCCAAGTACAAGTCCGCCATTTTCCAGTTTAGTAATTTCTCCTTCTCTTATTAACAGCGTCGGCTCGTGACCACAATTGCAATAGGTTATAGTCATATCTTTGATATTGAGAGTTGCGTGAAATAAAGTAATAAATTCACCGTCCCTGCATTCGGCACACGCCATTTTGTTGAGTTTGTCGACAATCTTCTTGATGTCGCCGCTGTCACTTTCGGCATCTACGTAGGCCCGCACGGCGCCGCGAAAAGAGCTCATCATTATCGCTGCCGGAACCCCTTTGCCTATCACATCGGCAATCGCCACCGCAAGACAGTTATCGTTGATTTGAATAAAATCGTAAAGGTCACCGCCAACGTCAAAGCACGGAATATAAGTAGCCGCTACATCCACGCCAGGTATCAGCGGAGCTTTTTCAGGAATCATTCTTCGCTGAATAACGCCCGCCAATCGCATCTGCTCGATGATACGTGCTCCTTCAATCGCCTCTGCATAAAGTCTGGCGTTAGTTATCGCCACGGCACACTGTGAAGCGACTGCTCTGGCAAGCGCAATATCATCTTCATAAAATCGCTTGGGTTTGGGACTATACAGTCGAAGAACGCCGATAGCTTTACCCTTAAACTGCATTGCAACCGTAAGCTGGCTAACCAGCCCTTCTCTGGCCGCCGCTTTTTTATATTTGACTCGCCCATCGACCCGCATATCGTCAAGAACTACCGCTTCACCAGCAAAAGCCGCCTTGATAACGGGGTCATTTTTGGAGACCACGCCTTTGTTGCGATATTCTTCGCTGAGTCCATAAGTACTGCGCATCTTCAAATCGCCGGACTCTTCATCCAGCAGACGAATCGAACAGGCCTTGACGCCGGTAATCTTAACTGCCGCCTCGGCGAGCCGGTCCAGCGACTCCTGAAGCGAAAACTGTCCCGCCACAAGTGTGGTGAGTTGATAAAGCTGCTCATCTCTTGCTATCTGTTTCTTTGTTTTCCTTGACATAATCAACCAACCGATATATATAAAAACCCAACGGATTATACGCTACTTTACATTCAGGGTGAACTCTAATTTTATTTTGCTCTTAGTGCCTGGCAATTTACTTTTACAGATGAGAAGGGATAAGAATAGATGGTAAGAAGCGGAATTGATTTGAAGAAGTACATTCGTGATATACCTGATTGGCCGAAGAAGGGGATTTTATTTCGTGATATTACGCCGTTATTGGCTGATTCAGATGCACTTGCAGCGGCGATAGATGCTTTATGTTCCGATTTTGCAGAGGCAGGCATCGAATATGTTGCTGCCGTTGAGGCAAGGGGCTTTATATTTGGCTCGGCTGTTGCGGAGAAACTCGGGGCTGGCTTTGTACCCATACGAAAGAAGGGCAAGCTGCCGTTTAATACTGAGAGCGTTACTTACGATTTGGAATACGGAACTGATACTTTAGAAGTTCACAGCGATGCGGTTGGAAGTGGGGCGAAGGTTTTGATGGTTGACGATTTATTGGCGACCGGCGGAACAATGGCGGCGGCCTGTCAACTCATTGAAAAAATAGGCGGACAGGTTTCGGCGATAGCATTTCTTATCGAACTCGGCGAACTGGCCGGCAGAGAGAAACTGGGCGGGTACAAAATTAAAACTATCATATCTTATTGACTGCCGATATGATACGGTCGTTGTCGTTGTGGTCTTTTTCGATTTTAATTTCTGTGAAAGTGCCGGCTTGTTCAAGCAATTCTCTGACAGTTTGTCCCTGATTGTATCCGACCTCCAGCATTAAAGCCGCATCTGGTTTGAGGAACTGGTCTGCTTTTTCAGTAATTCTGCGATAAATATCCAGGCCGTCGTCTCCTGCATACAGGGCTAATTTGGGCTCATAATCTTTTATATTTTTGTCGAGTTTTTCAAACTCGGCGGCGCTTACGTAAGGCGGATTGCAGACTATCAGGTCAAATCCCCAATCGGAGTTGAGGACAAGCTTTTCCACGTCCAGTTGTGGTATGACCGGTTCAAACAAATCGCCGCACAGCAGCTTGATTTGTTTCTCCAACTGGTATTTTTCGACATTTTTGGCGGCTATGTTAAGAGCGGCATCAGAGATGTCCGTTGCGATTATACGACTGTTAGGACAGTTTCGAGCGATTGCAACGGCGATACAGCCGCTGCCGGTACACAAATCGCAAACGAACTGTTTACCTGTTCGCTTACACAAAAATTCGATAGCACGTTCGGCTAACAATTCTGTTTCTGGACGTGGGATGAGGCAGTCGGGGGTTATGTTTAGCTCCAGCGAATAAAATTCGGTTTTGCCGATTAGATATGCGATAGGTTCATTTTCGCCGGCGCGTTTTACAAGTTTGTGCAGCTTATCCAACTGTTCTTTAGCGACTGGCTTGTCGAACTGGGTGTACAACTCAATGCGTTCTAATCCGAGGACGTATCCTAACAAAAGCTCCGCACTTAGACGAGGCGAATCAATACCTTTTTCAATAAAGTATTCTGTAATCCAGTTCAGGAGCTTTTGTATTGTCCAGCTTTGCATTGCCAGATTATAGCTGGGGCACAGAAAAGTAAAAGCCAAAAAGAGATTAGATGGGTTTGATTGACTTTGTTTTGCATAATCGTTCAATTTTGATTGAACGTATAGCCACAAAGGCACTAACCCGCATTTCTCACAACCCCATTGAAAAAGCTCTTTGTTATGGTATAAAGTCTTCATAAGAAAAAGCTCAAACCAAAGACAGGGAGCTATCTTGCGAAAACACACTGTAATCAAAAAACCCTCGAATTTCAAACAGAAAATTCCCGCAAAATCGTCGCTCATTTCAACAATGGTAACATCTCATCCGACTCCGGCGTACCGCTTCTTCGGCAGGTTGAACAAATTACCGGTATAATTCGCCATATCGCCAGCTGCCAATACTGAAAAACTATACCCCTACCCATTGTCAAGACAAAAAACTGGTTGTTTTAAGGTGGACTTATCGCCGTATGTTACCGCCGTTGGAACGGAGGGAGCCAGAAGGGCGACCGGAGTGCCAACGGCTACGCCGTACACCTCGGATGGGCTGTGGTAGCCCAATGCCTGGTGCAATCTCTCGTATTATAAAACTCAAAATATCGGCCAATATCATATCTGGCCTTTGCAAGAATGGCTGACCTATCCGGTTGTTCAATTGGCATAAGACACGAGGTTTTTTTAGCGATATACG
>QNBZ01000012.1 GCA_003644295.1 Planctomycetota bacterium | reverse complement strand
CCGCCACCACTATGGCGGGGTTAGTTATTTCGGTTAGCCCCGTCATCACTATGACGGGGTTGTTATTTCGGTTAGCCCCGCCATCACTATGACGGGGTTGTTATTTCGGTTAGCCCCGCCATCACTATGACGGGGTTGTTATTTCGGTTAGCCCCGTCATCACTATGACGGGGTTGTTATTTCGGTTAGCCCCGTCATCACTATGACGGGGTTGTTATTTCGGTTAGCCCCGCCATCACTATGGCGGGGTTAGTATTTATCCCACCGATTTATTCTGGGGGTTGCCGTTTTGTTTAGCCCCACCACCTGTGGGCGGGTAGTTGTTCGTTCTGCCGTAGGCGGAATAGAGAAACCCCTGCGCAAACGGTCGACCAAATGCGAATGGTGGTGTTAAAAAGTGGTCCAAAAAGCGTCTCTTGGGGTTCATTTTCGTTCAAAAGGCGTGCGTTTTTTGTAAATTTCCGTTAGTTTTTGGTGTTTTTTACTACATTTTTTAAAACCCCTGCGCGTATGGTCGAACGAAAACCCTATTTTCACCCTGTAAGCCAGCATCACCCCACAAAAATACACTCAGAATATCTTTCAAAAATCTGTATTCTCAAAAATAATTCTTCAAAACTACCTGCGCAAATGATTGTTCCCGTCAAACATCGGATTTCCGCTTTGCTCCGACATCCAGCGTGTGTAAATAGTTCGGATTAGCTTTTGTATCTCACATCTCGTCCATCGTCTGGCATCAGGTATCGAGAATCAAGTATCCAGCACTAATTCACTTATCTACTCTTTTTCGCCTTAAGATTGTTAAGTCGTTTTGCAAGGCGGGATTTCTTTCGAGCCGCTGTATTTTTGTGCATTGTGCTGGTGGCTGCGATTTTGTCCAGCTTCCTGGCGGTAAGCCGGTATTGTTCGCTCGCAGCTTCGGTATTGCCGCTGGTCAACGCCGTCTCGAAACGTTTGATTTGTGTCTTTACCTGGCTCTTGCGTGCACGATTGATTGTTCTTTTTTTAGCATTTTGTCTTACTCTTTTTTTCGCCTGTAACGAATGTGCCACTGTTGTCTCCAGTATAAATAATTGTTGGTTAATAATTACTGATTAGTTTGTTTGTTTCTCAACTTATCCACTCGTTGGCGGACGTCTTTATACGCAAAATCAAGTTGAGCGATTTTGCGATAAATCTCCAGCGCCTTTTCCGCATCGCCCTGTTCTTCATAAGAGCGAGCCAGATTGTACCGTAATTCCTTGGCTGTGCCGTCATCTTTTATTTCATAATCGGCTATCGCTTGGTTAAAAATGTCAATCGCATCTGCAAACCAGCCCTTCTTAAAGAAGCACAGTCCTATCTTATCCAGCGCCGGAATTTTTTGTCTTGGGTCTTTCCGTGCCTCTTGTAACAGTGGTATCGCTTCGTCATACTGCTTATTACGAACCAGACGAACGCCGTACTCGTACTTGGCCTGTAGGTCGGTCGGATAGTTTTCCACACAAAGACGGTAATGCTCCAGTTCAACGCTGTCTAATTGTGCCGACAATTCCGCAACGCTGGATTTTGCCTGCGCATCATCGGGCCTGGATTCAAGGGCGGCTTTTGCTTCTCTTATTTTTCGTTTTAACTGTTTTATTTTTAACAGGCCCGCCCGTTGCTTAAAGCTAAAATCGCTTTTGTTTTTATACGCATCTTCCAGCAGTTTTATCGCCTCATTTTCGGCCTCGTCGGTTTCCATATCTGACAGATGCTGGGCCAGATTAAATATGTTGTTGGTTGAATTTGGTTCTTTTGCCAGTGCCTTTCTGGCCTCTTCGACCACCGAGACACGGTAATCTTCGGTCTTGACAACACTGCTTTGGGACTGGAATTTTTCCTGTTCCTTGCGGTTCTTAATGGATTGCCTGAAATCGCCATCCTGGTCGTACCTGCCTCTGGCTACGGTCAACTCTGCCGAGAGTCGCTTAAATTCGTCAGCTAGCTCTCCGTCTTCGGGCTTAAGAGCGACCGCACGCTGGCAGGCGGCAAGTGCCCTGTCGAACTGGCCGATAGCTGCGTAGGAATCTTTTAACAGGATATATGTTTGAAAAGACGGCTTATCAGCGGCGTTATTTGCTCCGAACACCAAATCAGCAATCCATTTAGCCGTTTTTTTATAACCGCCCGCCGTTGCCGCTTTTAGAATCGCCTCTGCGTAAGGCAGATGTTCGGGGTCTTTTGCAAAGAGGTACTCGGCGTTAAGCATTTGTTCGAGGGCTGTTTTACCGCGCAGACGCTTCACTCTCTCCATCATTGTGGGTTTTTTACCGCCTTTGGTATGTCGCAGCAGGGCTAATTCGTGAAGCTTTATATGGCCGTCCTGAACGGCGTCCGGCGAGCAGCGCAGGCCGTCAAGGTACATCTCAATAGCATAATCGAAATTGTTTGTTTGGGCTACCTTCCTGGCTCTTTCAAAAAAGACCCACGCCTTGGCAAATGTATGGTCGGTATTTTTTTCCGGCATAATTCTACTGATTATTGATAATTGACAATTGATAAAAGAAAAGTAAACGTTAAAATCAATTATAGTAATCATTAACCAATAATCAATAATCAATTTTGGAGAAAATATGATAACAGCGCTTGAGCAGTATGACCCGCAGATTTACGAGCTTATACGGCAGGAGGCGGCTCGCCAGAGCGGCTCGATTCGCCTTATACCCTCGGAGAACTACGTCTCCAGGGCCGTAATGTTGGCCAGCGGCAGTTGTCTTACCAACAAATATGCTGAGGGCTATCCGGGTCGGCGGTACTATGAGGGTCAGCAGGTAACCGACCTTATCGAAAGAATGGCCCAGCAGCGTGCGACAAAGCTGTTCAAAGCCGACCATGCCAACGTCCAGCCGTACTCCGGCTCGGTAGCAAACCTGGCGGCATACCTGGCGCTGGCCAAGCCGGGCGATACCATTATGGGCCTGGCACTGCCTCACGGAGGACATCTAACGCACGGCTGGTGTGTCAGTATCACGGGAAAGATGTTCAACTCCGTTCAATACACAGTCAACCCCGATACCGGCAGATTTGACTTCGACCAGATTGAAAAACTCGCCAAAAAGCACAAACCCAAAATAATTATATCCGGCGCAACCGCTTATCCCCGCGAGATTGACTTCGAGGTTTTCGGCCAAATCGCCAAAAGTGTCGGCGCCTACCACGTCAGCGACATTGCCCATATCGCCGGCCTTGTCGTAGCCGGAATACATAAAAGCCCTGTCGCCTACTCAGACATTGTCTCAACCACCACTCACAAAACGCTGCGCGGCCCGCGCGGCGGAATGCTGCTGTGCAAAAACGAACATTCCCAAAATGTTGACAAAGCCGTTTTTCCGGGACTGCAGGGCGGCCCACATCTGCACACAATAACCGCCGTAGCGGTAGCGATGGCTGAAGCTGATACGCCGGAGTTTATCGCCTATGCAAAACAAATAGTCAAAAACGCAAAAGCGCTCGCTGAAAAACTGCTCGAATACGGATTCAATCTCATATCCGGCGGAACGGATAATCATCTAATTTTAATCGACTTGCGAAATAAAAACGTGCCCGGCAAAAAACTCGCAAAGGCGCTGGACAGAGCAAGAATTGTTACCAACTACAATACTATACCAAACGACCCCGCTCCGCCGTTCAATCCCAGCGGACTGCGTATAGGCACGCCGGCTATTACAACCCGCGGAATGAAAGAAGAACAGGCCGAGCAAATCGCCGATTTCATAAACGAAGTGGTTGAAAACATCGATAACGAATCGGCAATCGAACAGGTCGGAAAAGAAGTTCTGTTGCTATGTTCGCAGTTTCCTGTGCCGGACCACTTTATCATTCCGAATAAAAATAACGGGATTTAGTAACTAACGACTAAATACCAACGACTAAAAAAATGCTTAAAGAATTATTTGAGAAACAGGCCGAATTGAACAAACGAACCGGCTTTGACGCCAAAGCAATGCGTGAGAACTTTGACCCACAGAAAGCCGGCGTTTGGCTGAACAATTACATTGCTGCGATGAGCAACGAGCTTGAGGAGTTGCGGGATTGTACCTTCTGGAAACACTGGTGCAAGGAGGCCAAGGAGGGGAAGAGATTTTTACTGAACGATTTGCAGAACGCCAGGGTTGAGGTAACGGATATGCTGTTCTTCTGGATTTCATTAGCCCAGTGCCTCGGCTTAGATGCTGATGACGTTATGCGGTTGTACGAGCAGAAGTGGCAAGTAAATCAGAAGCGTCAGGACAACAATTATTCGATGGCCAACAAAACCGAGAACGACAACAAGGACATAAACTTATAGCCGTCATATTTAGCCCCCAACTTTATGTTGGGGGTTGTTGTTCGTTTAGCCCTGCTGCTGGAGTTCACCCGCCGCCTTTCGACAGGGCAGGGGTCATCATTATATTTAGCCGGCGGTTTTACCGCCGGTTTGCGAGATACGCCTTACGAGATGCGAGATAAGAAATTAAAAACAGCGGTACTTGGTCTTGATGAGCGTGGCCTGCTTCTGCTCGAAGCGGCTTCACAAACCGGTCATTTCCACATTGAGGCGGTCGCCGACAAAGATACTAAACTGGCTGAAAGAATTGCCGCTGAGTATAAATGCACTCCGTATGACGATTACCGCCAACTGATAACAACGATGGATTCCCGCCTGCGCGGGAATGACATAGGGTGTTTATTAGTTGCTGCTGGTATGTACAGTTGCGATGAATATATCCGAGCGGCAATGAAGAAAAAGTTCAACGTTCTCAAGCTCACCCCGACCGCCAGGAACTTTGAAGAAGCGGCGGCGTTCGTTCAGCTTGCTGAAGATGAGAACATAAAATTTGCTGTTGCTAATCCACTGCGGTTTGCCCGGAGTTTTCTGGCACTGCGTAAATTCCTTGAAGAAGGCCGAATTGAACAGATTTTCCTGATAACCGCCGTTTGCGCCGTTGGCAATCAGCAGTGCCCCAGTTGGCAGAGCGACCCGAAACTGGCCGGCGGCGGTGTGCTGCTGCACAACTGTTATGAAATAATCGACCAGATGGTCTGGAATTTCGCTGTGCCGCAGCAGGTCTATTCGCTGAACGCCAATACAATCGGCAACAAAGGACAACGGCCATATCTAACCGAAGACACGGCGGTGGTAATGATGAAATTTGCTGACGCTTTTTTTGGCAATCTGACGGCTGGCAAAGCTATCGGGCCGCGACAAAAATTCCTGAAAGTCCACGGCAAAGATAAAATCCTGACGGTCAGCGATACACAATTTGTCGTCAGTAATGAAGCCGGACAAATCAGCGAGCAATTGGAATATGACGATAATGACCTGGGCCGTATCAGGGAACTGCTGGAAAACTTCGCCTTGAGTATATTATCGCCTGACGAAAACAAGCTATGCTGCGGCGGCAAAGAGAATCTGAAGACTATGGCGGTAGTCGAGTCAGCTTATTTGTCGGCCCGCACGTCTGTGCCGGAAGAGCCCGGCAGAATTCTCCAAATGGTGTCCCGGCAGGTCGGCGTTCTGTGACTGCGAACACAACAAACTAAAAAACATTAAGCGCTTTGATTAAAAGACAAAAGGTACTCATAACAGGACAAGTGCAGGGCGTCGGCTTTCGTCCGGCTGTTTATCAAACAGCCCGCCGGCTGGGGCTTGTCGGCTTCATCTGTAACAATACAAGAGGGGTGATAATCGAACTGCAGGGTGAAGAAGAAAAGATAGCTGAATTTTTAGCTCGCCTGAAATCAGGAACAGACAAACCGCCATTAGCAGAGATAAAATCCTGCCGGACGAGCGATATAGCCGTCATCGAAGCCGAAGATACATTCACAATCAGAAGCAGCGATTCACAAGGGACGGCACTGTCGCAGGTAACGGCTGACATAGCCACCTGTCCGGACTGCCTTGCCGAGATGAGAGATAAAAAGGACTTCCGATACGGCTATCCGTTTATAAACTGCACTAATTGCGGGCCGAGGTATTCGATAATCCGCAGTATTCCCTACGACAGGCCGAACACCACGATGTCGGCATTTAAGATGTGCGACAAATGCGCCGCCCAATATGCCGATACCGCCGACCGTCGTTTCCACGCCCAGCCGATTGCCTGCGGCGAATGCGGGCCTAAAATCTGGCTGACAGACAATAAAGTGGCAAAGGCACAAAGGGACGGAGTAATCGCTGAAACTGTGCGACTGCTTTTAGACGGGAAAATTGTGGCGATAAAAGGCATCGGCGGATTTCACTTAGCCGTTGACGCACTTAATGACAAGGCGGTTAAGAGATTGCGAAAGCGCAAAAAAAGAGACCATAAGCCCTTCGCTATGATGGCCGATTCAATCGAAAGTATAAAGAAGTATGCGGTCGTAAGCGAATCGGCTGAACAGATTCTGAAAAACCCACAAAGCCCAATTGTTCTACTGCCGAAAAGGGAAAACTGTTCCATATCACCGGCTGTCGCCGAAGGGGTTGATACTTTCGGCTTTATGCTCTGCTATGCTCCGCTGCATCATTTGCTATTCAGAGAAGGGCTGGAAGTTCTTGTGATGACCAGCGGTAATATCTCTGATGAGCCGTTGATTTGCAAAAATGAAAAGGCGATAGAAAAACTGGGCTGCATTGCGGACAAGTTTCTGATGCACGACAGAGAAATACATCGGCAGGTTGATGATTCGGTCGTGCATATTATTGACGATGAACCGGTACTGCTGCGGCGAGCCAGAGGATATGTGCCGACGCCGTTCCTTATCGAAGAAAAGAGCCGACGGGACATATTTGCCGCCGGCGGAGATTTGAAAAATACCTTCTGTCTTGGAAAACAAGAACAGCTTATCCCCAGCGAACACATCGGCGATTTAGAAGATGCAGATGTATATCATCATTATATCAATTCCGTAGAACATCTGCGAAAATTGTTCGAGGTTGAGCCGGCAGTCGCTGCGTGCGACCTTCATCCGGGGTATTTATCAACACAATACGCTCTTTCAATACCTGACGTAAAAGTTATTAAGGTTCAACATCACTGGGCGCATATCGCTTCGGTTTTAGCCGAGCATAATCTTGCCGGGCCGGTCATCGGTCTTGCAGCCGACGGTACCGGCTACGGAACGGACGGTGCGATTTGGGGCTGTGAGTGCCTGATTGCATCGTTAGTTGATTTCGAACGATTCGGACATTTGGCTTATTATCCATTAGCCGGTGCGGACAAGGCAAGTAAAGAGCCAATAAGACCGCTTTTGGGACTGCTGAAGAAAACTTACGGCGATGACTTCAAGTTGGGAGAATTCCAATGGCTTCTCGAAAAAGTCGAGCCGAACCGGAACAAACAACAAATTATATCAGAGCAGGTTAACAAAAAAGTCAACGCCGTAGAGACCTCCAGCTTAGGACGGGTTTTTGACGCAGTTGCGGCTATGCTCGGGTTAGGAACATATAATCATTTTGAAGCGCAACTTCCGATGGCTCTTGAATCGGTTATTGAAACCGGCGTTGAAAACCATTATGGTTTCGAGCTTACCGGCACCGCCGGTCAGCCATTGCAGCTTGATTTGTGCCGGATGATAAAACAGTTGGTTTGCGACGTTAAAGATAAAGTCGGCAGCGGAATTATATCAGCAAAGTTTCATAATACTGTCGCAGAGGCACTGCTGGAAATGGCTATAAGAGCAAGAGAAAAAACCGAACTAAACACGGTTGCGTTGAGCGGCGGAGTGTTCTGTAATCGGTATTTGATAAATCGCCTGATTAAGCTATTGAAGAAAAGCGATTTTTCCGTATTATTTAACCGGCAGGTGCCGTCCAATGATGGCGGAATATCATTAGGCCAGGCGGCAATAGCTGCTAACATCGTGAAACGTATCTTGTGATACGTGAAGCGAGATACGAGATACGAACTACGAGCGACGAAAAATGTGTTTGGCGATACCGGCAAGAATAGTAGAGTTGGAAGCGGATAACGCTGTTGTCGATGCGATGGGCAATCGCTTCAAAGCCAAAACCACGCTGTTGGATAAAGCTAAACTGGGGGATTTGGTACTGGTACACGCCGGCTTTGCCATCTCGCTCGTCGATGAAGAAGAAGCGAAAAAAACATGGCAGCTTATAGCGGAAGTCAACGATTATGCTTGAGAGAATTTATAAAGCACAGAAACTTTTCGATACGGCCTGTGAAACGCTGGGCCGGCAAATTAATGTAATGGAGGTCTGCGGCACGCATACGGTCTCTATCTTCCGTAATGGTATAAGAACCACCCTGCCTGCGGGATTGAAACTGCTGTCCGGGCCTGGCTGTCCGGTCTGCGTTACCGACCAGGGCTATATTGATATCGTTCTGCAATTAGCCGGCAGGGACGATTGCTTAATTGCAACCTACGGCGATATGATTCGCGTCCCCGGCAAAGGTGGCTGCCTCGAAAGAAATCAACCGGCATCAAATGTCAGGATTGTTCTCAGCAGCGAAGACGCCCTTCAATTAGCCAAAGACAATCCTGACAAAATAGTCGTGTTTGTCGCTGTCGGCTTTGAAACCACGGCGCCTGCTACGGCTGTAGCGGTAAAAGAAGCGGATGAGAGCAACATTGATAATTTCTGCATTTTGAGCGGACACAAACTGGTCGTGCCTGCGATGGCTGCGCTGCTGGCCGAGAAAAATAATAATATAGACGCATTTCTCTGTCCCGGTCATGTCAGTGTGGTAATCGGCTCTGGTGCTTTTGCCGAGATTGTGGAACGTTTCAGCCGGCCCTGCGTGGTGGCCGGCTTTGAGCCGATGCAGATAATCGAAGGGCTTGCGGAAATCTGCCGACAGCTCGTCGACGGCAGAGCTGAGTTAAAATCAATATACACTGCGGTAGTAACCGAACAGGGTAATAGAACCGCACAAAAAATCATAGCTGATTACTTTGAGCCAGCGGACGGATACTGGCGTGGGCTTGGGATGATAGAAAAAAGCACACTCAAACTAAAAGATAAATACAGCCGATTCGACGCTCTTGAACGATTCGGCATAATCGAAACGCCTGGCGAAGATATAAGCGGCTGTCGGTGCGGCGAAGTGCTGTGCGGACTGATAGAGCCGACGGAGTGCGGGTTGTTTGGGGAAAGTTGTACGCCGCGGGAGCCGGTTGGCCCGTGTATGGTAAGCTCCGAAGGGGTCTGTGCGGCGTGGTTCAAATACGGCCCGGAGAAAAAACACAAGTAATGAAAAACGAACAGGGTAGAATCTTACTTGTACACGGCGGCGGCGGGCAGCCACCTATTTAATTCCGAAATTCTGTTAGACCTGCGTATATTTTCAAGGTGTTTGCCGTGGTTTGTAAATTATTTGCAAATGAATGTGTGAAATGTTATTCTAAGCCTCAAATAAGTTTTGTTTGAAGGTGTTTTATGAACCCGAGTATTCATATACCAAAAGAAAAAATAGCACAATACTGCAGGCAGCATAATATCGCCAAATTAGCTGTTTTCGGCTCTGTGCTAAGGGATGATTTTACCGCTGACAGCGATGTGGATTTGCTGGTGGTCTTTGAAAAAGGTAAAGAGCCGGGCTTGATAAGTCTGGCGGGTATGGAAATAGCGCTGTCTGAAATTATCGGCAGAAAAGCTGACCTGCGAACGCCAGAAGATTTAAGCATTCGCTTCAGAAACAAAGTTTTAACCCAAGCAGAGGTTCAGTATGGCAGCTAATACAGACGCTGATAGACTATATCATATGCTCGCCTCTGCCAAAGAGGCGATCGGCTATGTCCAAAATAAAACAAGAGACGACCTGGATTCTGACAAACAGCTTGTTCATTGTCTTGTCAGATGTTTGGAAATAACAGGAGAAGCTGCAAGCAAAATATCAGCACAATTAAAAAGTGATAATCCTCAAATTCCGTGGGAATATATAGTGGGTATGCGAAATAAACTGATTCACGCATATTTTGATATCAACCTTGATATCGTATGGCGAACGGTAAAAGAAGAGCTTCCCGGACTTATCGAAAACATCGAGAAAATTTCAAACTGAATTTTCCCACTTTCTGATCTTATGCTCAGGGATTTCATTTAATGAACAATGATAAAATACTACTAGCCCACGGTGGCGGGGGGCAATTAAGCGATGAACTGGTTCGGCATCATATTCTTCCGAAACTCAAGAACGATACCCTGGCTGAATTAGCCGATTCGGCAAAACTAAATCTTGCAACCGGCTCGATATGCTTCACTACGGACAGCTATGTCGTCAAGCCCCTGTTTTTCAACGGCGGAGACATCGGCAAACTTGCCGTCTGCGGAACTGTAAATGATTTAGCTGTTGCCGGTTCAAAGCCGGTTGCTCTGGCACTGTCGCTGATAATCGAAGAAGGTCTCGAATTTGAACTGCTGGAAAAGATTTTAGATAGTATCGGCAAAACCGCTCGCCAAAACGATATTAACATTGTTACCGGCGATACCAAAACAGTTGAATCCGGCGCAGCCGATAAGATTTTTATAAATACGGCTGGGATTGGATTGAAATTAGACGGCGTGGATTTGGGATTCGAGAAAATCGCCGTCGGCGACAAAGTCATTATCAACGGCACAATCGGCGACCACGGCCTAACCGTTATCTCGCAGCGCAAAGGTATCAAATTTCAATCGCAGTTGAAAAGCGACTGTGCTGGTATAGCCGAATTGACAGGCCAATTGCTGGAAAACACAAACGGCGTGAAATTTATGCGGGACCCAACACGCGGCGGGTTGGCGGCGACACTTAACGAAATCTCAAGAGGGGCCGGCCTTGGCATCGAAATTAACGAAGCCGACATCCCAATCAATCCAACAGTTCAGGCAGCGGCGGATATGCTCGGTTTCGATGTACTCAATATCGCCAATGAAGGTAAATTCGTTGCGATTGTCTCATCGGGGTCAGCCGGTGATTGTTTGAATATCTGTAAAGAACACCAGCTGGGTAAAGAAGCAAGTATAATCGGCGAAATTGTCCAAAGCCGTGATGCGCCTATGGTGGAAATGATAACCAGAATCGGCGGAAGGAGAATTGTCCAGATGCCGTACGGTCGTGAACTGCCGAGGATATGCTGATGCACGAGATGGCAGTGGCACAAAGCATTTTGACAACTATATCAGCTGAAGCTGAAAAACAGAATGCAAAGCCCGTTATCGCCAGGATTAGCTGTGGCAAGCTCTACGCTATCAACGCCGAAGCGCTCGGTTTCGCATTTGAAGCCATCGCCAAAGGTACGACCTGCGAAGGTACGAAACTGGTGGTAGAACATAAGCCGATACGAGGCCAGTGTAGAAACTGCGGTGAGATTTTTGAATTTGAGCTTACATCTCCAGCTTGTCCGAAGTGCGGCAGTGAGGATTTCGGATTACTGCCGGACGAGCCGTTGATACTGGAAGATATAGAATTTCTAACGGAGTAAAGCGATGCATAAAGTCAGCATTGGTAGGAAAATCCTCAGTGCAAATGAAGAGTATGCTCTTCAAAACAGCCAATTTCTGAATGAGCGGAAAAAACTGTGCCTGAATATGATATCGTCCCCCGGCTCAGGCAAAACCACAATTCTGACGAGAACGATAAATGAGCTGAAGGGCGAAATAAAAATCGGCGTTATCGAGGGCGACATTCAAACAGATTTAGACGCTGGAAGAATCAGAGCAACCGAAGCTCCGGTTGTTCAAATAAACACCGAAGGCGCCTGCCATTTATCAGCCGTTCAGGTAAGCGGAGCGTTAGAGAAATTACCAATCGGCGTTCTGGACTTGATTTTTATAGAGAACGTTGGCAATCTGGTTTGTCCATCGGCCTTTGAGCTGGGCGAGGCCGGCAAGATAGTCGTTCTTTCGGTTGCCGAGGGCGATGACAAGCCGGTAAAATATCCCGCTATCTTCGCAAAGTCAAAGGCGCTGCTTATAAACAAAATTGATTTGCTGGAAGCGGTCGGCCAGGTAGATTTCTGTTTGGAAAGGGCGAAAGCCGATGCCCGCAAATTGAATAAAGACATTGAGATTTTTCCGGTATCGGCCAAGACCGGCGAAGGTATGACCGACTGGTACGATTGGCTGAAAGGAAAGGTCAACAATCTGCGTTAAGATTCGGCTTTGGATTTGTAGAGCCGGTGTCTGCGGATGTAGTCGGCGACCTTCGGATGCAGCATATCGGCTGCATCACCGCCGGCGGCTAATCTGCTTCGTATCTCCGTGCCGCTGATGTCGATAAGAGGCGTTTCGATAATGTTCTGCTGGAGTTTTTCAATCCGCTGACGTCCCCAAAGGGCTTCGAACTCGGCAAAATTCGGTCGTTTGCAGCCGGCTCTGAACATTACGCATAAATTACATTCGTCAATCAACCCGGTGATTTTGTACCAGCGCTGCAGCTCATCAACAGTGTCGGCGCCTATGAGCCAGTAAAGTTCAGTATCGCTTCCGTACTTGGCCTGAAAATGCCTCACAGTTTCCAGCGTATAGCAGGGCCCGGAGCTTTTCAACTCATAATCGCTCAGCCAAAACTTTTTATCGTCGGCAACTGCAAGAGCTAACATTGCAAATCGGTCTTGTTCACTTGCTACGGGAAGGAAGTCCTTGAGAGGAGAGCGCTTTGCCGGAATTAAAATGATTTTCTCTGCGCCTATGTGTTCAGCAGCAGCGCCGGCAACAGCGGTGTGACCAAGATGAACAGGGTCAAAAGTACCACCAAACAAAACTATTTTTCTCTTCGCCATAAAAAATTAACAAGTAAATTGTGTTTTATCGAAAAAATATTACGAAAAAATAAAAAAATTTTAGACAATAAAAAACATTAACAAGCCACTGAAACTTTCAAAGACCAAATAAACTTTTATTACCTTTCAACGTTTTGCAACGTCTCGAAAAAATAAATAGCGATAAAAGTAAAAGCATTCTCTTTTACAACAAAAACGGCAAAATCAGCCAATAAATCAAATAAATTACATTCGACATAAGAAGCTATACAAAACAACTTTCCAACTTAAATAAAAACTACAATTGCAGTCAAGCAAGTTTTGTCACTTCGCTAAAGGATATGGTAAACAATGTGAGCGGCTGTGTAAAAGGTAGATAACAAAAATTTTATGAAGTATTTTTAAACATTTGGACGATAAAAGTATAATAATGGTTCATTGTTTTGTATAATTTGTTTGATAAATTT
>QNBZ01000011.1 GCA_003644295.1 Planctomycetota bacterium | reverse complement strand
TCGGGCATAATCCGTTTGAGCTGGCTAACATCCCTTATTTAAGGAATTTATGGCTTCTTACTTCTGTTTTCTGACTTTTGTCTTCTTGTTAATTGTGCCATTTTGGCAGGGGGAGAATCAGTGAACAGCGTTCGGCGTTTTTCTGTCTGCTATCCGCTGATTATTGCTGTGTATCCGCCATCACAATCGGGCTGCTCCGCCGAAGGCAGGATAAGCGATTCATATTCAAGTTTGAAATTGCAGTTTCTTTGTAGAAATTTTCTTATAAGCCGGTCGTTTTCGTCCTGCTGGATGCTGCAGGTACTATAACAAATTTTCCCGTGCGGCTTTATCATCGTTTCAGCGGTCTGAAGCAGCCGCAGTTGTATCTTCGTAAGTTCCGTTATCGCTTCCGTGCTTATTCTGTAGCGGGTCTCGGGTCTTTTTGCCAGAACACCGGTATTCGAGCACGGAACGTCCAGCAGGATGCAATCGAAAGGGCCAACCTCGGCGGCAATCTTTTCCAGATTTTTATATGCGATAATTCTTACACCACTTATGCCAAGCCGGGCGGTATTTTCTTTGACCTTTTCAAGACGCTTGCTGTCAATATCAGTTGCTATTATCTTTGCTTTATCATCGGCGAGTTCGGCTAACTGCGTTGTCTTTGTGCCAGGTGCGGCGCATAAATCAAGGATTGTCCCGCATTCGGCGGGCTGCGGCTGAAGAAATCGTACCGGCTGTGAAGCTGTTATGTCCTGAACGGTGAAAAGCCCTTCGGCAAAGCCGGCAAGTTGCGTTATCGCCTGCGGACTTTCGATGCTGAACATTGACTCGTTCACTATCTTAAAGTCAATATCAGCCCGATGGAACTTCTCGGCCAAGTCCGATATCGTTGTTCTTAATCTGTTGGGCCTGATGTAAATGCTCGGCTTTCGATTACTTGCCAGACAAATCTGTCCTGTTTTCTCGGCCCCGAATTCAGTCAGCCAATCGGCGACAAGCCATTTGGGCAGTGAAAAGGCGCTGCTGAAGTAATCGGCCGGCGACAGTTCCAGCTCCGGCAAAACAATAGCGTCAAATTCGCAGCCGGTTGACGGCGTTTGTGGTAAGGTTCTTTGCGGCTCGGCGGCTGATAACTGAATTTGACGGCTTTGTATATGCCGTGCGATTTGACGCAGCACAGCGTTGACGAAGCCGGCCTGTTTTTTACCGGCAATTGCTTTGGTGTTGTTAACCGCTTCGTTGACAATCGAGTATTCAGCGGTTGCCGGGCAGTAGATAAGTTCATAGGCCCCGATGCGGATTATGTTGAGCAGCTCGGATGGTATCCTCTCGATATAGCAGTCAGCCAGTTTGGCAAGCACCATATCGATAGCCGAGCGGTTTCTTATCGTTCCAAAGACAAGGTCGGTGGCTCGTTGTTTTTCATCGGTTTTCGGCAGGAGCTTGTTCAGAATTGTGCCGGCGTAATTGCGCTTCTGGTCGAAGCGGTTCAGGGCAATTGCTGCGATAGTGCGTGCGGTTTTTAGTTTTTCCCCGGGCAATTCAGTTATTCACTTTCGTAAATAAATCGCCGGGTTGAGTCGCTCGGCCATTGACGAAATCTTCGAAAGTCATAATGGCTGAGCCAGCCGGCTTGATTTTTGTAATTTTAAGAGCACCGTCGCCGCAGATGACATTCAAATTTTCATCGAGCATCCCAGCCGCCGAGCCAGCGGGATGTGCGGTTTCAACCTGCTCGGCCATTGCGATTGCTACACGAAGAGACCTTCCGCTTTTTTTTGAGACATAAACCGCAGATGCACCGGGCCAGGGCCAAAGGCCGCGTATTTTTCTCGCTAAAAATTCGGCTGATTCGTTGAAGTCCAAGAAGCCGTCCGACTTCTTCAGCTTCGGCGCCGGCGTTGCCTCGGAATCGTCCTGCTCGGTATAAACAATCGAGCCGTCTGCAATTTTGTCCAGCGTTTTCATCAGCAGCGGAGCTGCCATTGTCGCCAATCTGTCGTGCAATTCGCCTGCTGTCTCGTCGGCTCCAATATCAGTTTTCGCCTGTGCGCAAATTAGTCCGGCGTCCATTTTTTCAGCGAGCGTTATTATGCTGATGCCGGTTTGCTTTTCGCCGTTGATGATGGCCCAGTTTATCGGGGCAGCTCCGCGGTATTTTGGCAGCAGCGATGCGTGAACATTTATAGCTCCTTTGGCCGGCAGTTGTATCAAATCACCGCCGATTTTCCGGCCAAACGCAATAACCAAGAGCAAATCCGGCTCATAAGAACTGATTTCTTTAATTACTTCGGGCGTGTTTATGTTGTCTGTTTCTATAAAGGTGATGGAATTTTTCATCGCCCATTCGGCTACCGGTGTTGGCCGTTCCTTTCTACCTCTGCCAGCCGGTTGCGGCGGCTGTGTAACGATAAACGCCAGCGTATGACTCGACTGCCGCAAGGCATTCAGACACTTGATACCGAATTCGCCACTGCCGAGATAAACTATCTTCATAACAAGCTAAAATTTCAAAAATAAAAACTATTCACTGATAAAATCCAATTTTGCCTATAAATTTCTCGTTGATACCCAAATATCCTCAAGGTTATTTGTGGATATTTCGGCCGGTTTTTGGTATCCACAAAAGGTCTTGTGGTCAATTCAATATCTTCAAAAGACCTTCCTGCCTTCTGCTATATTCAATAATTCTGTAAAAGCAAAAACCGCCGCCCTGCGACCGCTGGATTCTCGTAACACCTTGATAATGTTAGCGTTGCTTAAATTGGATAATACCTTCTTTGCAGATGGCACAGGAACTTTTCCTGTTTTTGCAAGTTCTGTTGACCTAAATATCGGACGTTCAAAAATAAAATCAAGTATATGTAGTGCATATTGTGAATGTGTCAATTCATAGATTTCTGTTTTCTTTTGCTCATATAACTTGAGAATTTCGGTTGCTTTTTTCTGGTTTTCCTTTGCTTGAATTTCAACAGCCTTCAGGAAAAACAGGCACCAGCCAGTCCAGTCCCCATCTCTCGAAACGGCGAGTAGTCTTTCATAATACTCGTCTCTGTTGCTTTCAAAATACGCGCTTATATAAAACACTGGGCTTCGGATTAACTCAGTTTTGTGTAAAAACAATGGAACAAAGATTCTGCCAATCCTGCCGTTGCCATCGTGAAAAGGATGTAACGCCTCAAATTCGGCATGAAGAACAGCAAGTTGCACAATTTTATCTTGTACTTTCTGGTGTATATATTTCTCCCAGGAACTCATACCATCCTGTAACTTATTGGGTGAGATTGGTACAAAGCGAGCTTTTTCAATAGAGCTACCTTTCGGCCCAATCCAATTTTGAGTTTTCCGGTAATCACCCGGTGCTTTGTCGTGTCCTCGAACATTATGCATAAGAACCTTGTGTACTGTACGAATAACCCTTGCGCAAAGCGGCAACTCTTTCAAAATATCCACCGCTTTCCAGATAGCTTTACGATAATTCAATACTTCATTAATATCAGCCTTCTTTTCTGGGTTAAAACCATTGCCTTCTTTTTCAGCCTCAAATTCAAGGACTTCACCCATTGTTGTTTGAGTACCTTCTATTTTTGAAGAAAGAACTGCTTCCTGTGTTGTCAGCGGAGACAAAAGAACAGCAGGATTAGGTATGACTGAAAGGGTTCCATCGTATCTTGCAAGTGCAGCACTTGCAGGACCAATCAGGGGTATCAATTTTTCCCAATCTATTTTTTTAGGGGGAAATTTACCATAATGATACTTTACTGGTTTACTCATAATTTATTCTCCATAAATATCGTCGCAAGTTTTATGAGCCAGTCAACCGCCGTTATTTCCAATTGTGCTTCGTTAGATAACTAGATAACTGGGGACAGCCACCTATTTTTGCTGTTTTCTTTCAATCTTTACTACTGCTATTGTTTTCTTTTTTGGTCTGCCCACAGGCAACGGCCGCAGTCTGCGGCCCAGCAGCTTCTCAAACTTGCTTATAAATCGATAGTTGCCTAACAGCTTGCCTCTATGTGTATTCTCATTCTATTCTATATAGCGCATTGCTGTCCAAAAATGTGATTCATCTTAAATGCTTACAAAAAGTGCGAAAGTTAACTCATTTACTCATCCGCTTATTCACGCTTCACGTTTCTTTTGTGGTTTTCTTTAAGTTTTTTGAGTTGTTTTCGATGTGCAATCTTGGCGGCTGAATTCATACGCCCGGCGATAGTCATCCCCTCAAGATGGTCGTACTCATGCTGAAGACATCTTGCGTAAAGCCCTTCGGCTTCCTCGGTAAATTCGTTGCCGTCAAGGTCGGTAGCGGTAACTCTGCATTTTTTGTATCTGCGGATTTTCGTGTAAATTCCCGGCACAGACAGACAGCCCTCTTCGACTGAATCAAACTCGCGGGTTGTTGCTGTAACGGTTGGGTTTATATAAACTCTGACGGATTCTCTGGTTGCATCAAGCGATACGATAAATAGCCGTAGTGGAATTCCGGCCTGCGGAGCCGCCAGGCCAATGCCTTTATTTTCCAGCATAATATCGGTCATCTTCTCGACGAGTTTGCGAATACTATCGTCGATTTCCTTGACCGGCTGCGCTCGCCCAGCTAAAACCTCAGCCGGGTAATGCGTGATTTTACATTTTTCAACGTCTATCTGCATTAACCGTCAGATACAAATTGGTTAAACATTAACTTCGTAACCCCCGACATAAAGTTGGGGGCTAAACACAACTACTTTTCGTCGAATTCGTCGCCGTCGAATGTGCTGCCAAGGTAAAGCTTCCTGACCGTCTCGTTGCGGACAATCTCGGCCGGCGAGCCGGAACCGATTACCTTGCCGTGGTCGATTATGTAGGCCTTGTCAACTACCTCCAGCGTCCTCTCAACGTTATGGTCGGTAACAAGAATGCTAACGCCGGAAGCGACAAGCCGGCGAATTTCCCGCTGCAAATCCTCAACGGCGATAGGGTCAACGCCGCTGAACGGCTCATCCAACAGAATCAGCGAAGGGTCCGTCACCATAGCGCGTGCGATTTCAAGTTTTCTTCGCTCACCGCCGGAAAGAAACCTGCCCTGGCTTTCGGAAACCTCACTCAGTCCAAAATGGTCGATAAGTATGTCGGCTCTGCGGTTACGCTCGGCGACGGTGTACGACATCGTTTCCAGAATCGCATAAAGATTGTCCCTGACGCTGAGACGCTGAAAAATGCTCGGCTCCTGCGAAAGATAGCCGATGCCCAGCCGGGCGCGTTTGTACATCGGCAGCTTGGTAATATCGCGGCCCTCGAAAACGACCGAGCCGGACTCGGGCGTAATCATACCCATAATCATTCTGAACGTAGTGGTTTTGCCGGCGCCGTTTCGGCCAAGAAGGCCGACGATGCTGCGCTGGGCTATCGAAACAAATATGTCATCGACAACACAGCGACCGGAATATCTCTTTACCAGTCCACGAGTTTCAAGAAGAGTCATATCTACCATAATCGTATATCGTATTTCGTATATCGTATATCGTATTGCGTGGTATTATAACAAAACCTGCAATATAAGCAACCTTGTTAAAAATCAATAAATCTTCTGGCGTTTTTGCAGCTTTTCTGCTATTAAGCTGTACTATGTTTGCAGTTATAAGCGATATACATTCAAATATCGAGGCGCTGACGACAGTTTTAGCTGACATTGAAAAACGCGGCATAAAAACAATTTACTGCTTGGGCGACGTAGTTGGCTACGGCCCAAACCCCGGCCAATGCCTCGATTTGATTATAGCTAAGACAAAGTGGTGCGTTCTTGGCAATCACGATTACGCTGCTCTTTACGAGCCGACCAACTTCAACTACGCCGCCGAACAGGCCAGTTTCTGGACTCGTGAAGTTCTGGAAACTGAGCAGGATACCGCCGTGAAGAACAGGCGCTGGAGCTTTCTGGGCGGACTGCCGATGCGCCAAACATTAAAAGCAAAACTGGGAAAAAATACGGCAATAATGGATTTTGTTCACGCATCACCGAGAAGGCCGATTAACGAATATATCTTTCCCGACGATGTTTATACCAACCCGCTGAAGGTGAAACTCCTATTCGAGCGAGTTAAGCATATCTGTTTTATCGGCCATACGCATCTGCCGGGGGTCTTCCTCGATGAGCCGGACTTCTATCTGCCGGAAGAGCTTGACAATGCCTATCCGATTATCAATGACGAAAGAGCAATTATTAATATCGGCTCTGTCGGCCAACCACGGGACAAGGACAGCAGGGCAAGCTATGTATATGTGGATGAAAACATAGTGCATTTTGTCCGGCTGGAATACGATATTAAAACCACGATGAAGAAAATAAAGGCAATCGAGCAATTAGATGACTTCAATGCCGAACGGCTTCCGGAAGGAAGATAGAAGCAGCGGACAACGTTCAGGAAGTAAAACTATGAGAATTATTTTAACCGTAATTATAACTGTTTTTATCTGCTTAAACGCTTCTGCTGCGGAAGATGTGCAACTGCAAGCTGATGAATCTATCAGCTTTGGTGCTGATAACGCCGCAGCCGAAACCGTTACGCTCGGCTCGACAGACAAAAAGAGCGGCTTTATGTTCCAGTTGGAATTGAGTTCAAAAGGCGCCGCAATTAGGAAGGCCACATTTAGCAGATTTGACGACCGCAATTATAAAGACCCCAAGCCATTAGAAATCCTTTCGCCTGTGAAACTTGCCGACGGCAGCGAGATTTTGTCGATGGCCAATACGAATTTCGTTTTCGTTGAGCAACAATTGCAATTACCTCTGCATAAACTGCAATGGGAGAGCTTCGGCGTTGAAAGGGACATCTATGATGGCTCCCAAACCGCCCGTTTTGAGGCAATTATCAAAATCAAAGACACCGGTGAGCCGGTCTTAAAGCTGACCAAAACCTATAAGGTTACCGTCGGTAGTTATCATCTGGATTGTGTTTTAACCGTTGAAAGCCTCTCGCCCATCGAGCGAAAGGTGCGTTTCAATTTAGCCGGTCCTCTCGGAATTGGCAGGGAAGCCGCCAGGAGCGATATGAGAAAAGTCGTGGCCGGCTTTAGAGATGTAAATGGCCAAATCGTCAGTGGAAAACATGCCCGGCTTGGCATAAAAAAACTTCGCAAGGCAAAGGACATCAGCGACAGACGGCTGCTCAAAGGCGGTGATAATTTTCTCTGGGCCGCTGCGGTCAATAAATACTTTGCTGCCGTATTAGTGCCTCTTGCAGACGAAGGCAAAGACCACTGCGACTGGATAAAAGACAAAACAGCTCAATACTATGACCCAGACGGCATACCGGACAGTGGTGATGAAACCGTCGGGGTAAATTTGAAAATCGCAACGACCAAACTGCCGGCAAACGGCATAAAACAATATAAGTTTATGCTCTATCTGGGACCTAAGGATAAAACTCTTTTCGATAAAGAACCATTGTATAACAAACTGGGCTTTATCCAGACGATAGATTTTATGGCCTGCTGCTGCCCGGCTGCGATTATCCGACCGCTGGCGTTCGGGATATTGGCGGCGATGAAATGGATGTACGGTTCTATTCCAAACTACGGCGTGGTTATTATCATATTAGTATTTTTGATTCGTATCGTGATGCACCCGATTACTAAAAAAAGCCAGGTCTCAATGAGCAAAATGACCAAGCTCGCTCCGAAAGCAGAGGAGATAAAAAAGAAATACGCCGGCAACAAGGTCGAAATGAACAAACAAATGATGGCTCTTTACAAAGAACAGGGCGCCTCACCGATTATGGGTTTTCTGCCGATGCTGCTTCAGATGCCGCTCTGGATTGCCCTGTATAGTGCAATATACGCCAGTGTCGAGCTGCGAGGCGCTGCGTTTTTACCGTTCTGGATTACCGACCTTTCGGTCCCGGATGCCTTGTTCAGATTTCCAGCGGTAACACTGCCGTTGTTCGGCAAACTGGACTCGTTTAACCTGCTGCCGATACTTATGGGCGTGGCGTTTTATCTGCAACAGAAACTAATGCCCAAACAGGCAACGGCGGACACAAACCCACAAATGGCACAGCAGCAGAAAATGATGATGATTATGATGCCGTTGTTATTTCCGCTGATGCTGTACAAGGCCCCATCCGGACTGAATCTTTACATTATGGCAAGCACCTTTGCCGGCGTTATCGAACAGTATGTTATCAGAAAGCACATCCGCGAAAAAGAACAGCAACAGCAAATCGGACTGGTCGCAGTAACGAGCAAGACCGGCGGAAAAGTCAAAAAGAAAAAGCCAAAACCGTTCTATAAAAGTTAAAAGTGCCTAAAGTGAGCTAAAGTTTGAATATAAGCCCCCAACTTTATGTTGGGGGTTTTGACCCCCATGATAAACCTGGGGGCTTTCGTCCAGTTCAGAATGAATTAGCACGCTTTAGGCACTTCTGAGGATAGATGTACGAACTTAATGATACCATCGCAGCGGTCAGTTCGCCGACATCAGATAACAGGGTGATTGTTCGCATAAGCGGCCCAGATACAGTCGATATATGTAAGAAAATATTCAGTCATCAGGTTATCCCCCAAAAAACCGGCCTTACCAGTGGCAGTATAACTGTTGAGCCGGAGTTGGAAATCGACGCAAAACTGTATCTATTTCCGGCTCCGCACTCATATACCGGCGACGACATCGCTGAAATTCATATCTATACAAACCCTTCCGTTACCGAAGCGTTAATGAGCGCTCTGTTGAGCGAAGGCATTCGAGCGGCAGGGCCGGGCGAATTTACGGCCAGGGCATATCTTAACGGCAAAATCGACCTTGCACAGGCCGAGGCCGTCAACGAAATCATCACCAGTTCCAACAAGTTCCAGTTGGCCGCCGCTGAAAAACTTCTCAGTGGACGATTATCTCAAACTGCTGCGGAAATTGGCTCATCACTGATGGATTGTATCAGCTTGATTGAAGCGGGCCTGGATTTCAGCGGAGAAGATATCGAATTTATAACCGGCCAGGAAGCAATCGATAGAATTACACAGATAAAAAAAGAGCTTGAGAATCTGCTTGCAGGCGGTATCAGTTACGAATCGGTGGCTGACCTGCCGGCGGTTGGCATCACAGGAGCGCCTAATGCCGGCAAAAGCCGGCTGCTCAACAAACTGCTCGGCAAGGCAAGAAGTATCGTCTCGGCCCGGCGTAGAACCACAAGGGACGTCCTGACCGCCGTTTGCACGTTGTCCCACTGCCGGTGTGTATTGTTCGACTGCGCCGGTCTCGATGCTGGATGCTCGATACTCGATACTCGATACTTGAAAGACGAGCAACAAACCATAGTTGATGAGCTGGCACAACAAGCAGCCATTGAAGCCCTGCAAAATAGTTCACTGGTTGTATTTTGCGTTGATATATCAAAAACAGATTGGGCTGAAGACGCTTCAATCCGAAGGCACATAAAGACGGATATGCTGATACCGGTTGCCACAAAATCGGATTTGCTACGTGAGGATATACTTGCCGAGCGCCTTGCCAAGCTCAATAAAGTATTCAATGCCAAGTTCTTAGCGACAAGTTCAAAGACCGGCAGCGGCATAGAGCGGCTGAAAGGTGTAATCGATGAAAAAATCGTTGAGCAGAGAGCGATGAGTATCGAGCATCAGGCATCGAGCATAGCTCTTACCGCACGACATAAGCAGATAATCACCGATGCAATAGAAAACGCAGCAGAGGCGGTCGGCGAACTAAAATCCGGCAACGATGAGGTCGCCGCAATGATCCTGCGAGCTGCTTACCATAGCATTTGCGACATTGAGTCCGCCGATTGGCGGATTGATGAACAAATACTGGAAAACATATTTTCGCGCGTCTGCGTAGGCAAGTGAGCACCGTTGTTACCTCAAAGTTCAATCCACCGCTTTTCCACGAAAAGAACTTACGATGTGCAAAACATGTTAAGAACAATTTTTTTTTCTGCGCAAAGTCAATGCGGATGCTAACTTCGTTTAAGTGGAAAAGAAAATCTCCGAAATAGGATTGATTTGTTCTGTCTCCATCTAATAATAACTTCTGAACGGATTTCGTTTTTACTATTGATAAACCGTTGATTATCGGCGGGATTCTCGACAGGGGAGAATGGTAATGCAAAGCACAATCACGGATGAGAAGTCGGCACTGCTGACGCAAAAGGCGACATCAGAAGATTCTGAAGTAAGCGCTATTAACAAAGCTCTTGCCGAGAATGTTGGGCCGCAGAAATTTCGGATATGGTTTAAGAATTCAACCCGGATGACGCTCGCCGATGGATACCTGAAAGTTGGCGTTCCGAACCTTTTTATCGCAAGCTGGATTGAAAACCACTTTTTAAGCGAAATCGACCGGGCGGTGCAAGCTGTTACCGGCAGCAGCAGAAAGGTTACTTTCATCATCGACCCGGAGCTTTCAGGCCACCAGAGGCGAACGCAACTGGATTCGCAGGCGGAACTTGTAGCCAAAGCACAAAATCGAACCCAGAGCCAAAGGCCCAGAATACATCCGAAGCCAAAGAGACAGTTAAAATTAAATCTGGACACATTCGTTGTCGGCCCGTCAAATCAATTGGCCTACAGCGCTGCCAAAGCGGTCATCGAACAGGATGAAAGTCCTTTCAATCCACTATTTATTCATGGAGGATATGGGGTCGGCAAAACTCACCTGCTGCAAGGGATTTGCAATGCAGTGAGTAAGAACCGGCCCGGAACCGATTGGCTGTACCTCTCAGCAGAGGATTTTGTCAATCAGTTCGTGCTGGCCTTGAAGACAAAAAAGCTGGAGGCTTTTCGACGTCGAATGCGACAAATGGATTTATTGGCTATCGACGACATTCACTTCTTGGCCAGCAAGCCCTCTACGCAGGAGGAATTCCTGCATACCTTTAATAGTATCGATTTGGCAGGCAAGCAGGTTGTTTTGGTTTCCGACGCCCATCCGAAAATGATAGGCCAACTGTCCGAGAAACTAATCAACCGGTTCGTCTCTGGGATGGTCGTCAAAATTGACACGCCAGATTTGGCGACCCGCCGTCAAATCTGCAAACAATACGCCCGCTCAATGCACAGCCACATCCCTGAAAACGTTACAAAATACATAGCCGAAAGTATGCGGACAAATGTTCGTGAACTGCAAGGCGCCCTGCTGAAGCTGATTGCTTTCAGCTCTCTGAAAAACGAAAAAATCAATATGGCTATGGCAAAAGAGGTAATGGCTGAACATCTGGCCAGAACCGACCCCATCGTCCACATTTCGGACATCGAGCAAGCTGTCGCCACCTATTTCGGAACGACGCCGGCCAGCATACATTCCTCAAAGAAAAACAGAACAATCGCACTGGCTCGACATTTCAGTATGTATCTGGCCAGAAAGCACACCAAGATGTCGTCCTCGGAGGTAGGCAGATTTATGGGCAATAAGAACCACGCTACCGTACTTCTGGCCTGCAAAAAGGTCGAAGACCAGCTAAAGGCGAATGCCCAGTTGCATTGGTTTGGCCCAGCCGGCAACAAGGTCTCCAACGCAAGGAGCATACTTGCCTGTCTCGAAGAAACCATCTCAGGATAACGGAAGTCCGCGTTCGGAGGACGGACTATAGCGCTCAGAAAAAGAAAAATTATAAGTTGTCTGCTGCTTTATATTCCTGTCCGCTACACGCTGAACGCTGTCTTTTTGACGGCGATGGTGTAAATCGGCCTTTGCTCTTTCAGGTATTTTCTCTCGAAATTCGTGCCGACCAACTGGCCTGCATCGGCGCCGGCTGACGGAACGAACTCAATTGGCTCAAGTTGACTGCTGTTCATCTCAATAAGCCAGCTTATAAGCCGAAAGTACTCGGCGTGGTCGGTTGCTATTTTTATCATTCCGCCGACTCTCAGGCATCGCAGCAGTTGCTCGATATTAGCAGAGTTGAAGAACCGTCTTTTATGATGACGCCTTTTTGGCCAAGGGTCTGGGAAATAAATGTGGAAGCAGTCAACGCAGTTATCCGGAACAAAGTCGGCTAAAAAGGCGGCTGCATCGGTATGGATTAGCCGAACATTGCTCAAGCCCCATCGTCCAATGCGGTCAACCGCATAGCGATAGTATTTGCCCGCCCATTCAATGCCCAGGAAATTGACATCCGGCCAGGCCCTGGCCTGGTTGAGCAGGAACGTGCCTTTGCCGGAACCAATCTCAATATGGACAGGTGATGAACGTCCGAAAATCTCTGCAAGGTCGATTTTGCCGGAAGAATCTTCGAGTTGCAGCGCAACTGCTGAATTTTTAAT
The DNA here is from genome assembly GCA_003644295.1 of Planctomycetota bacterium. Lineage (GTDB taxonomy): Bacteria > Planctomycetota > Phycisphaerae > Sedimentisphaerales > Anaerobacaceae > B140-G9. The sequence goes on along the minus strand of QNBZ01000011.1, from coordinate 1,076 downwards.
TTTTAATTCTAAATTCTTAATTTCCTGCTCCTGACTTCTATATTCTGTCTCCTGAATTCTGCATTATAGCAGAATAACAGCGTTTCGCCAAAAAATACCAACAAGTTGGGATTGCTTTTCGTCCCGCTTGCTGTTAAAGTACGGGCAAAGCTCACCCGATAACTGGTAGATGGTGAATGGTAATTACCAATAACCAATTACGAGGTTCGAGTATGATTCGGCAATTATTCAGAGCCAGACGGAGGCAGGTGCTGATTGATATCGGCACGCAGAAAGACTTGTTTCTTGCTGAGGGTAGTTACTGTATAAGAAATCACAGGCGAATCCTGGCGAATGTGCGAAGGATTATGGCCTGGGCAAGAAGCAGAAACGTCCCCGTAATCTCAATATGCGAAGTGCATCCCCGCAGCAACGGCGTAACAACAGAGCCTCAAACCTATCCGGCCTACTGCATTGACGGCACGGAAGGCCAACAGAAAATTCGGTACACGCTGCTCGCAAATCGTCTCGACTTGCCTGCCGACAGCAAGGGTGATTTGCCGGAGGATATACTGCGCAGGTACAGGCAGATTATTCTGCATAGTCGCTGTCCGGACCCGTTCGATGAGCCGCGAATCGACCGGCTGCTCAGCGAGATGCGGGCCGGCGAGTTCATCTTAATCGGCGCCGAGGCCGAGGGTTCCGTCAAGGCAACGGCACTTGGCCTGCTCCAGCGGGGAAAGAAAGTCAGCGTTGTTGTCGATGCTGTCGGCTCACATAACAAAACTCAAGGCAGACTGTCGTTTCGTAAGATGAACGCCAGGGGCGCTGCGCTGCTTGAGACCAAAAAGCTCGCTGGCACATCGCACCTGATGGGCGCGGGGATATGCCACTGCCGAAGCTGCCGACAACAGTTCCAAAACCAGAAGCTCAAAAGTCAATCAACAGTCAAAGTCGCAGCAGAAATATAGCACACCAATCTCATCGGCTATCTAACCAATTTTCGGCGAAAGCCGCAAAATCCTGCAGGTGGGCTTTCTGTTGCGTGACAGCGGCGTTTTTTATGGTTCATGCCAACCGCAGCCAAGAAGCAGCCC
>QNBZ01000010.1 GCA_003644295.1 Planctomycetota bacterium | reverse complement strand
ACATCGACGCCCCCGCCGAACCGTCCCAGCCCCATAACCAAAATCTTTTTGCCGGCAAATTCGTATTTCGTATCTCGCATATCGTATTTTGTAAAGTTTTGCTTTTCCGCACAAAATCACCGCTCTACAAAATAGTATAGAAACACACTGGCAAACAGCAAGAAGAATATACCTAACACCTTCGCAGGCACAAGTTTGCGTTTTTTCAGTTTTTCCTGTCCGCTGAATGCTGTCCGCTGAATGCTAAATCAATGTCTGCATTGCGTTTGCCAACTCGATTTTTGCATCGACAACGGCCTGCTCGATACATCTTTTCCAGTCCTCGCCAAACTGCTCTTTGTATTGCGGTCTTTCATAAGCGTAAATGATTGAGCGCGAAGCGTTGATGAGCGCCCCCGTGCCGTCCGGCTTGCAAAACCGCACGCAATCTTCAGCCGATGCTCCCTGTGAGCCGTAGCCCGGCACAAGAAACCACACTCTTTGATATTTTTGACGTAACTCAGCCGTTATCTCCGTCGTGGTGCCGCCGACCACCATCCCAACATTGCTGTAGCCGTTGTCGCCGATTCGTTCGGGTTTGCCGGCTATTTCGTTGACGATTTCAGCAACTTTTTCGTACATCCGTTGCCCATCCGAATCAGCAAAATCCTGAATTGCCGCCGCTGATGGATTGCTCGTCCTCACCAGCACAAAAACACCCTTACCCTGTTGAGCGGCAATATCCGCAAATGGCTTAATGCCGTCCGTTCCAGTGTAGCCGTTGATAGTAATGGCATCAGGGGCAAGTGTATCCTCCAGCCCGACTAATTCAGGGTTTTGCAGATGAGCAGCGGCGTAAAGTTCCGCCGTATGGCCTATATCGCCGCGCTTTACGTCGCCGATAACCTCCATACCTAAATCGTCGGCCTCGGCAATCAGCGAATAGTAAGTTTCTATACCTTCCCAGAGATACTTTTCAAAAAAAGCGATGTTTATTTTCACCGCCGGCACCATTGGGGCGATAATTCGCATCGTTTGTGTGCAGAAATCAAAAATTGCGTCCACCGCAGCGGCAGCGTCAAACTCATCGTTCATATCGCGATGGTTCTTTATAGACGAGGGCAGACGGCTGTAAACAGGGTCCAACCCGACAACCAAAGATGTTTTCTTACTTTTTACGGCCTCGCAGAGACGGTCGGCAAAATGACTTGACATTAGTTAGTTTCCTTTCTTTTTTTGCTTTTTACTTTTTACTTTTTACCATTACCCTTTTACTATAATCGCACAGCGTATATTGAGCAATCTAAAAATTGACTATTAGGTGCAAATGGGTGCAGATTCAGAAAAACGTAGGAAGGCAAGATTAAAAAAGGTCTATCACGGCTGGCTTTTGGTTAGTTTGGCGTTAGCGCTTATTGTTCTTATTTTACTGTTATATAAACCCGCCGGTTATAATCCGACTAACGTTATCCAGAACAGGCAGGTAAGTCCGTATCTGACTCACGAGTTGCTGCCTGAGCTTTATAACGGTGCGCAACTCCAGAAGCCGTTTGAACTGTGCGTTCGGCAAGATGGAATAAACGACGCTATTTCCCGCTCCAAATGGCCGAAAGAAGCTAGCGGCACTAAGTTTTCGGCACCTGCGGTACTGTTTGCACCCGGCAGAATTGTTCTGATGGGAACGACAGATATAAAAGGCGCAAAGCTCGTCGTTACTATTGTAGTCAAGCCGGCTCTTAACGAAGACGGGCTGTTAGAACTGCCGGTAACAAAAGTAAAAATCGGAGCGATGAATGTTACCTTTCCCGCCAAGATGATGGCCAGAAGAATGTATTTGGAACGATTGGCAGAGACGAATACCGACAAAAGGAATTGGCGTGGACAGATAGCGGCAGCATTGTTAAACAATGAGCCGTTTGAGCCGGTCTTTGAGATTGACGATAAAAAAGTGCGGCTTAGGAAAATAACAATCAGCCGGGGGAAACTGACGATTCATTTAGTTCCAGCTTCAGAGCAAACAAGACATTGACGAATTAGATAATTCCGGTTATTGTACGGCTTAAAGGCAACCGTCCACTAACCATTAAAATGGAGTTGAAAAATGAAAGTGTCTCGCTGGGCGAATAATCCAATAATTGAGCCGAAAGACGTTAAGCCGTCCAGAAGAGACTTTGAAGTTATCGGCACGTTTAACGCAGGGGTTACACGCCTTGCGGATGAAGTCATTCTGCTGGTTCGAGTAGCGGAAAAGCCAATCAGCGAACATCCGGAGATTGCGTTAGCTGGCCTTTACGACGCTGGAAGTGGTAAAATCATTACAAAAAAGTTTCCGAAAAATGACCGTAAGATTGATTTTTCAGACCCGCGACTAATAATAACACCAGCGGGGATATATCTAACGTCAATATCTCATCTGCGTCTGGCACACAGCAAAGACGGGGTTAATTTTAAGATAGAAGATAAGCCCGCTATTGAGCCGGCAAACGATTATGAAGCTTTCGGAATCGAAGACCCGCGGATTAGCATTATCGACGGGCTGTACTACATCAATTATGTTGCGGTTTGTCCTTTTGGCATAACAACTCGTTTGGTATCAACGAAGGATTTCAAGTCTTTCGAGCGGCACGGGGCAATTTTCTGCCCCGACAATAAAGACGTAGTGATTTTCCCCGAACGCATCGGCGGTAAGTATTACGCCCTGCACCGGCCGAATTCGCCTTTGTTCGGGAAAAACGACATTTGGATTTCAGAATCGCCTGATTTGCTCTGCTGGGGCAACCATCGCTACCTGATTGAGCCCGGTAGAGACCGATGGGACGAAATAAAGATAGGCGCTGGCGCCGTGCCTTTCAGAACCGAGGAGGGCTGGGTAGAGGTCTATCACGGAGTTGACCGTAATAATCGCTACTGTCTCGGAGCGGTTCTGCTGGATAGTAAAGAGCCGTGGAAAGTTATCGCAAGGACAGAAGAGCCGATTTTCGAGCCGGAGGCAGATTACGAAACTGAAGGATTCTTCGGGAATGTAGTGTTTAGCTGCGGGCTGCTCTGCGAAGATGAGAAGCTGAAGATTTACTACGGTGCCGCCGACACCACTGTATGCTATGCGGAGCTGGCCCTGGACGATGTTGTTGAGAACTTGAACTTCACGAATAGCATATAACGAAAAGAAATCAAAAATTAAAATTCAAAAATCAAAATGCCATATAAAAACGCAAAATTGAAAAGCCATTTTTTGATTTTTATTCGCAAATTCGACCAATTGTACAGTTTTTTAGCGCAGCGTGCGTACAGCGCTATTATCTTCGGAGCATTGTTCTGCACGCTGGCGGTAAAGCTGTTTCATTCGCTGCGTACAGGTCTGGTCAATGAATACCCCGTATGGATTTTTTCTGATATCGCCGTGCTTGGCAGTATCGAAGTTATACTGTCGATTATCTATTTCCGGTGGCGGAAACGCTGGGTCGTGCGAGCGGCTACGATTATCGCAGCGGTCGTGTGTACGTGGTCGGTTATGAACGCCGGCTGGCTGATAAGGACCGGGACACAAATCCTGCCGTGTGTGCTTTTGCCGCTGGTTCGCTCGCCGGTAAATTCACTAATTATCATCGGCTCTAACCTTGTCGAGATGCCAAAGGCGGCGCTGGCCCTTCTCGGCCCAAGCGCTATCGCTCTTGCCTTTTTCTTCAGCGTTCTCGCCAGGCCACAGTTGGCGGTCTATAATCACAAACGCTTTACCAAAAGAATTATTGTCTGCTGCATTTTTATTTCTATCGCAGTTGCCGGCGGAGCTTTGGCAGACAAGCGGGGTTCATCGCAAACAGCTTCTGAAGAGCTGCTCTACAATTGTCAATTACGTGCGGTAACGAGCTTTATGCTTCCGGGCCAATTGAGCAAAACGGATTTGGCTAATGCCAAGCGGAAAATACCGGCTTTTGACGAGATAAAACTGCCGCTAAAACAGCAGCACATAAACCACAATGTGATTATAGTTGTGCTTGAGGGCGTCCAGTTCAACTACACTTCACTATCAGAGAGAGGAAATAATCTGACGCCGTATCTCGGGATGTTGGCCGGGCAAGGCGTAAAATTCACAAACGCCCGTTCGATACTTACCCATACTACAAAAGCGCTGTTCGGCCTTTTGACCGGCCGATTTCCATCGGCCTCGCAGGATATTGTCGAGGCGGTCCCGGTTATAAAGCCCTACGCCAGTATCGCCACGATTCTAAAGCATCAATCAAACTATCGAACAGCATTTTTTCAGTCAGCCAAGGGCAGCTTCGAATGCAGACCCGGGCTTGTCCATAATCTTGGCTTCGATAAGTTCTGGGCCAGAGAAGACCTGAACGACCCTAACGCCTTTTTGGGTTCTCTCGGCTGTGATGAGTTCTCAATGTTAGAGCCGATTGCCGAATGGATAAAAACCGACAATAAACCCTTCCTGCTGACGATTATGTGTTCAGTTACACACGACCCCTACGAAGTTCCCGAATGGTTTGCACAACCGGCCGAAGAGCCAATAGAACGTTATCGACAAACAATTGCCTACACCGACAAATTCATAGCAGCACTGGGCGCTATGCTTGCCGAGCTGAATCTTGCGGACAAAACTATATTTTGCGTTGCAGGCGACCACGGCGAGGGCTTCGGCGAGCACGGCCTACTCGGCCATGAGCGAATCGCCTTTGATGAGACACTGCGCATACCATTGGTCATACGCTGCCCATCTCTGGTTGGGTCAGGGCTGAATATCACAGAGCCGGTCAGTTCCGTCGATTTGACGCCGACTCTGCTGGGGTTGTTAGGATTTGAAACAAAAGCCGCTGATTTCGATGGGGTTAATGTGTTGGCAACTGTGCCAAAGGACAGAAAAATATATTTCTCCGGATGGATGCAACAAGGACCTGCAGGTTTTATAAAAGCCAATAGCAAGTTCGTATATTATCCCACCTCTAAAATAGTATCTGTTTATGACCTGATGACAGACCCATCTGAATTGGCCAGTATTGAGATTGGCCAGCAGCAGGCCCAAACAATCGCCGATGAGATTACCAACTGGCGAAGAAATAGCGTTTTTCGGCTCGAACAGAAACGAACCGGGAAAAATGTGCTTTTCAAGGTCTGGCTTTGCCGCTGGTTCGGACGGATTTCCTGGGCTAAATACAATCCTAAAATAAGAACTGCGGTTGTTTATTAAGCAGAACGGTTATGTTGTTTTTTATAAACATCCAACAAATCTTTATGCTATCCAATAAGTTATGGTCCTATTATATGCAGGAACAGGTTGAGTAAACGAGGTTGGTGTTGATAAAAAACAACGCGCTGTTAAAATACGACAGGTGCTTATTCAACCCAAAGAAAGGTATGTACAAACATAACCATTTTCATTACAACCAGTTAGGCGAAACTTTACAGGTGTTTTGTTTTATTTCCTGTTCTTGGTATATTTCTTGCAGGGTAGACCACTTCGCCTTGTTAGGCAACGATATTGGGCGGACGCCTTAAAAATGAAATTCGGAGGAGGAAACGCCCGCCCGATTTCGGATGGTAACCAAAACCAATTTTGCCGATAGTTCAAAGTCGGCAATGTCGGTTTTGCTAATAATACGATGCGGAGTCGCACCGGAGGAGGAGCGACTCCGTTTTCCTTTGCCCACCACTATAGCTTTGGCTTAAATTTCACTACTCAATACCAATTCCAAACCTTATAATCAAACCCGCTATGGAACGCAGCATTTATAGAATTATCGACGCCAATTTCAATCGTGCCCGCGAGGCAACTCGTGTGATAGAGGAGTTCTGCAGATTCAGATTGAATTCAAGCTTACTAACCGAGCGTGCAAAACAACTCCGTCATGAACTTTCAGCCAGTATCGACAAACTCGACGGCGGTCGGCTTATTTCAAGCAGAGACACGGTCAGCGATGTTGGCATTGGTAAAACGATTCCAAATCAGCTTCAGCGCAGCGACCTTAAAAGCTGTTTCACCGCCGGGGCTAAACGCCTTACCGAGGCGCTGCGGGTGCTTGCCGAGATGACACAGACGCTAAATCCTTCAATAGCCGAGACGATAGAAAAACTACGATACACCGCTTACACCCTAGAAAAGGATATTACTATTTTTAGTGATACAACCGAAAAATTCAAACAGGTGAAACTGTACGTAATAATCAGCAGCAGCGTTGCCTCGGAAGTTCTTTCTTTAACCAGCCAATGCGTGGCCGGCGGGGCCGACTGTATTCAACTGCGGTCGAAAAAATTGCAAGATGATGTGCTTTTTACTCTTGCTGATAAGTTCACAAGGATATGTAAAGCCGACGGAGTGCTCGGTATAATAAACGACCGTACGGATATCGCAGTTGCAACCGGTGCCGACGGCGTGCATCTTGGGCAAAATGACCTGCCCGTAGAGCAGGCCAGGAAGCTGGCGCCAAGCCCGCTAATTATCGGCAAAAGTACGCACTCGCTCGAACAGTTGCACGCTGCCTGTCAGGAGAACCCTACTTATGTTGGGCTTGGTCCGGTCTTTGCCACGACGACAAAGCCAGGCACGCAAGCAGTCGGGCTGGACTATGTCAATAAAGGAACAAGGATGCTGGCTAATACAGGAATTGGCCACGTTGCCATCGGCGGTATAACGCCAGACAACGTCGAAGACGTTTTAAGAGCCGGCGCTAAAGCAATTGCGGTCTGTGCAGCAATAACCAAAACCAGCAACCCAACGGCAGCGTGCCGATTGTTAAAGGAAAAAATCACGCTTTTCAAGAAATAATTTCCAAGGGTACACTTGCTGTTATTGGCGTTTTTGAACGGGTTTTCTGCAAATTATCCACGAACAAGGCAACCTTCTGCCAAAGAACTGAAAAATTTCAAGAAGTTCGAACATACCATTATTCCACAAAGGTACGGGAATATATGGTTTTGAAGCTCAATTTTGTTGCTAAATGCAACCTCTTTGCTGTAAGGGAGTTAGGTTGAAAACACCCACTTTTTTGGAAAATATACAGAATTGTGGCGAGAGATGATATTGAGGCCAAGTGGTATCTTCAGTACAACCGAAAGCAACTCATATTTGCCAATCCCAAGTTATTAACAGGTTGTCCACAGCGACCAGCAGGCACAGAAACATTAGGCCAAACGCTCTGATAACAATACCAAGACCCTCAAATAGCAATAGCCAAATATCTATGCGACAGCAACATAGTACAAAAAAAAAACTTTGGACTTGTATAAATTTTTGCCAATACAAGCTATAAATGATATTTTGGGCGGCGATTAAACGCTATAGAAGTTTAACAAAAGGGAAATCAGTGATGCGTAAGAAACTAATAGAGAAATTAGAGGATAAATCGAGTTTTGTGGTGGTTGCTGAACTGACTGGCGGGCCTGGTTTTAATTTCAGTCCCATTGAGAAATTTCTTACGGCCTACAAAACAGCCAGCAGTTCGGCAATCCCAAAAGGCTTTGATTTCGTCGGTATTACAGCCACGCAAAACCCCGGCGGTGTAGCTAATATTGAGCCAGCTGATGTACTCAGCCAAATAAAACTGAATAATTTGTTAGGTGATTTGGATTTTGTGCCGCATATTTCCTGCAAAGACCAAAATACGGACGCTTTGATTAGCTCTCTTGCTGGTTTCAAAAAGGCAGGTGTAGAAAACGTTCTGGCTCTGACCGGAGATAAACCCGTAAAAGCTAAAGGCGTTTTCGAGTTGGACTCTGTCGGGCTGCTTGACTTAATTAAGAAAATAAACCACGAATCTTACATAAAGGCAAGGCCTGATGCTTTAGAGAATGTTCATCAGTTTTTTGCCGGAGCTGCGGTTTCGCCATTTAAGTACACCGAACCATCACAAATGCAGCAGTATTACAAGATGGAGAAAAAGATTACCTGCGGCGCCAGGTTTTTCATTACGCAGGTCGGCTGGGACTGGAAAAAATCGCTCGAGCTATTCAGGTATCTCAAAGAGAACGAACTGGATGTTCCAATTATCGGCAACGTTTACCTTTTGAGTACTATCACCCCTGCGCCGCGGCTGATGCACGATATCAAACTGCCCGGCTGCTTCGTCAGTGATGAACTTTTGGCGAAGGTCTATTCCGAGAACGTTGACGACCACATCGAGCGGGCAGCACAGCAGGTGGCAATGTATAAGGCCATCGGTGCAGCCGGCGTTGATATAGGCGGCGTCCACGATTTCGGAATGTTTCTGAAAATATTGGACAGAGCAGGGGAAATCGGCAGCGGCTGGGAAGAATACAAAAATAATCTCTACTGGCCGGCAAAAGAAGGATTCTACTTATATGACGAGGCCGGCAAAAGAGCAACACCAACAAAGTACCACAAGAAATTCAAACAAAGGTTCTTTAATTTTTTCCATCGAACTGTTCTGGACTCGGACTATCGGGGCTTTCACGCATTCAAGAGAATAATGTCGGCTTTGGGAACTGAAAAAGGCAAAGGCGGCATTTACAAATTGTTTAACGCCTTTGAGAAGGCATTTAAGTACCTGTTGTTTGATTGTGAAGAATGTGGAGATTGCTATTTGCCAGAAAACTTCGGTTTGTGTACAATGGGTGGTTGTGAAAAAGGAATGGACAATGCTCCGTGCGGCGATTCGACCGTTGACGGCCATTGTGGCAATAATCTCGAACGGGTCTGTATCGGAGAGTTGATTTACGAAGCGGCAGCGGCTGAAAAAAACGGATTAGAGCGTCTGCGGACTACAATCAACAAGCCGAGAAATCCCGCATTGGAACATACGTCTTCAATCTTGAACTATCTGTTTGGAAAGGACCACACTATGCAGAATGCACTGATTACAATCGGAGAATCGCTCCACGCTTCAATTCCGAAGACCGGCAGGATAATGAAAGAATTGGCCGAACTCGGGCCTGATGCCTACTCAACACCATCTGCGCCTCTGGATTACATTAAGGCACTGATTGAATCGCAGGTGGCCGATGGCGCCGATTACATAGCGGTTAATCTCGACGCTTTCGGAGAGCAAGACCCACAAACCGCTATCGATATGATGATTGAATACGTCAAAATGGTTCGCAAATGGAGCAATGGTGTGCCAATTTGTATCGACAGCAGTAACGATGACGTCCTGATAGCCGGGCTAAAAGAATGGTACAATACCGACGAGAAAGTTGGGCAACCGCTTGTAAATTCGATTAAGACACACACAATGGATAATATGTTCCCGCTGAAGAGGCACTACGACTATGCATTCGTCGGCCTTTTGGTCGGTGAAGAAAAAAACAGTGGGCTAGGCGGGTCGCACTCGGTTGAAGGGTTGTATTCTATGGCAAAACAAATTTTCGACGAAGCGGTGAATAAGTACGGCTTTAAGCCGGAAGAGATATTCTTCGATTCGACCGTGTTTCCTCTGGCGATAGATATGCCGATGGAACCGGGCGTGCCTGGCTATACCTATCTGGCGTTTGAGACGATAAAGAAAATCAAAAGCGACCCGAAGATGAAGGCGGCACATTGCTCACTTGGCATAAGCAACTGCGTGCGTGATTTGCCTGGCCGAAAAATCGGAGTGTGCAGGGCCTACGTTGCAAAGGCGATGGAGTATGGCCTTGACGCTGGCATTGTCAATACCGCTCATCATTACGGGCAGGTTGAGCCGGACGCCGAACTGGTCAAGCTGGTTGACACATATGCCAGGATGGACGGCTCAGCTGAAATGCTAAATGAGGCAATTAGGTTAATGGGTAAATTCTGCCAAGATAACAGGAAACCGGATTAGCTACATTCCCGGCTTGATTACTTTTTGTTCTTTGAATACTTTACCGGAGAGATAATCTGTAAAGGTTACCTTCACCGTCAATGGTTCTTTGAACTCGCTGATTTCTTTGGCTACGTCGAAAATCAGCCTGTAGTTGCTGGTCATTATCGTAACAAACCAGAGTTTCTTCAGCTCATCCGGCTCGACATGCCATTGGCCAAGCAGCGCCTGGTTCGCCTGCGGCGAATTCAAATCCCAGAGCTGGACGTCCACCGTCCCGCCGGCCTTTATTAAATCTCCCTCCCTGTCAATCGGCTGTATATAAACAATCAGCTTCTCTTTCTTACCATCTTTGTCTTTATCGTAGAAATTAGTATATCTGCCGATCTTGATTCTTTGCAGTTCGTAAAGGTTTTCCAGTCGAACCTCGGCTGGTAAACCGGAAAGGGTCTGTATCTGCTTTTTTAGTTGTTCGTTTTTTGTTTCGGACTGTTCAAGCCGGCTTTTAAGTTGCGCTGTTTCCAGTTCCAAGGCAGCGTTTTCTTCTGTCAGGGATTTTCTGCCAGCACTTTCACAGCCCCCTGCAATGACCAAGAGGCATCCTGCCAAGACAGCGTATAGCATATAGCGTATAGCATAAAGTTTCGGCTTTTTATTCTTCATTTGGTTTTCCCCTGACAATTTCAGGGGCTTTTTGCAGTATTCTATCGACCAAGCCGTAATTGATTGCTTCTTCAGCTTCGAGCCAGAGATTACGGTCGCAATCTTTTTCAACTTTTTCAGGTTTTTGCCCTGAGCATTCTGCCAATATATTATAGAGCCGGCTGCGCAGCCGAAGTATTTCCTGCGCTTCTATATCCAAATCCGTAGCGGCTCCCTGCAAGACCCCCGCAATTAACGGCTGATGCAAAAGCACCCTACTGTTGGACAGGACAAAACGTTTGCCGCTCTTGCCCGCCGCCAATAGCACCGCTCCCATACTCGCCGCCTGTCCGACACAGTAAGTCGCAACATCACAGCGCAAGAACTGTATCGTATCATAAACCGCAAGCCCGGCTGTGATTGAGCCGCCAGGCGAATTGATATAAAAATGAATGTCGTTTTTACTGCTTTCGTTGCTCAAAAATAACATTTGGGCGATAATTAAATTGGCGGCTGCATCGTCAAGAGAACCACCAAGGAACACTATTCTGTCTTTGAGAAGCCGTGAATAAATATCGTAAGCACGTTCAGTTCGTCCGCTCTTCTCAATTACTATCGGTACTAAATTCTGATTAACTGTCATAATTTGTATCTCGTATTTCGCATTTACTCTTTACTTTCTTTTTTTTCTTCTTTTTCTTCTTTCAGCACTTCGTCAATAAGACCATCCTGGTGTGCTTCCTCGGCAGTCATATATCTGTCTCTTTCGGTCTCGGCGGCAATTCTATCCACCGGCTGGCCAGTATGTTTTGAAAGAATCTTATTTATCATAGCTTTGGCCTTTAGAATCTCCTCTGCCTGTATCTTTATATCAGCCGCCTGGCCGCTAACGCCGCCCCAGGGCTGGTGAAGCATAACTTTAGCGTGCGGAAGAGCATAACGCTTGCCCTTTGTGCCGGCTGCCAGTATTACTGCAGCGCCGGACTGCGCTCTGCCGATACAATAAGTCGCAACCGGAGAGCCGACAAAACGTATTGTGTCGTAAATCGCCATTGTATCATCAACGCTGCCGCCCGGTGAATTGATATACAGACTAATTTCACTGTTGCGCTTGAGATTGTCCAGATACAGCATTTTCATAATCACTTCCGCCGCCCTTGCATAGGATATTTCGCCTATCAAAAAGACAATTCGGTTCTCAAGCAGCATATCGTCAAGACTCATCTGGCGATAGCGCTGATACTGACCGTGATGCGGGCCATATTGGCTGTATGCCTCAAGGTTTCTTACAATCTCTCTTCCGGGATGTTCAATAAGCATCTACAGTTTCCTCTACAAGTTCATTTATTTATCGGATATTTCTACTAATCAGTTTTGCGTTTTTTAGATGGCTTTTTCTCAGTGGTGGCGGGTTTCTTTGCCTTTTTAGTTTTCTTCTTCGGCTTAACTTCCGTTATCTCCGCCGATTCAAGCAGTCTGGCGATACATTTATCTTCCCGAACCTGCAATCTAAACTGTTCTAATGAGCCGTTGCGAGCCATCTCTTCCCTCATCCTTTCGGGACGTTGGCCCTGCTGGATGGCTAATTGGGCAATACGACCGTTAATTTCCTCATCACTCACATCAATCTCAAATTTCTTGGCGATTTTGTCCATTATGAAGAATGTCTTAAATTGCTCTTTGGCCTGCTGCTCACTGCCGGCACGCAACTGTTCCATTTGTTCCTCAATTTGCTCACGGCCCAACCCCTGCATCAAAAGTGCGATGTACTGTCTTTGCAGCAGTGCTGTCGAATGCTCAGCAACAATATCCATTGGCAGGTCCAAACTGGTATTATCGAGCAGATACCTGTAAATCTGCTCAGTCATCTCGGTTCGCAACTGTTTCTCTAATCTGCTCTCCAGCATATCACGCACTCTTTCCCGCAGTTCGTTCTCATCTTCGACGCCGAATCTGCCGAAGAAATCTTCATTTAATTCAGCTGGCTTGAGCCATTTAATGTCATTTATGGTAATCTGAACATCCACCTTTTTCCCGCGATAGTCTTCTCTGAAATACGTTTTTGGAACATCGACAATCATCTGCTTGGTATCACCGGATTTGGCTCCTATAAGAATTTCATCGAGTTTCTCGACCGGTATCGCACCGACAAAGCTGTTTGGCCTTACATATATCTCGATATTGTCAAGTTTCTCTTCTTCTTCAACGTCTTCGACCTTTAGAACCACATCGGCTGTTATCCGGTCTTCAAGTTCTATTTCTCCTTCTTCACGCGGCGTCCATACTCCCTGCCATTTCCGTAACCGCTCAATTTCTTCGTCGAGTTGCTCATCGGTAACTTCCAGCTTTCTCTTTTCTACCACAATGCCTTCCAACTGCGGTAAATCAAAATCGGGACGTACTTCAACCTCGAAATCAAACTTCAACGCTCCTGTTTCCGGCAGTTCTATTTTTTCAAAATCGATGTCCGGCTCACCAAGGATGTCCAGCTCGTTATCCTTGATGGCTGTATCACTGGCATCAGCAATCAACTTCAACTTAATTTGCTCTGTCGTTTCTTTGCCGAATCTCTTTTCCAGAAGCCGTCGCGGAGCCCGCCCCTTTCTGAAACCCGGCACCATCGCTTCTTTACGCAATGTCTCGTACTGTTCGTCAGTGGCATTCCTTATCACCTCCTCCGGTATCTCTACCGTGACCCGCTTCTTGCAGGGCCCTGCTTCTTCTATTGTTACGGTATTTTTCAATGCTGTAGTTCCCTGTTCTTCAGCCATTTTGACGCTCCTAAATCAATTGGTGATTGGATAAACGGTTAAATAAAGTGCCTAAAGTTGTGGATTATTTTTTCACTTTAGGCACTTTAGCTCACTACTCACCAATCACCACTTAAAAGCGGGTGATGAGATTTGAACTCACGACATTCACGTTGGCAACGTGACGCTCTACCACTGAGCTACACCCGCAAATATAATAGTTTAGAGTATAAAATCCGCCGCTGTTCTTGCAAGTGATTTT